>JAYEGS010000151.1:0-15398 GCA_034659215.1 Pseudomonadota bacterium
CGTCAACCAATTTCATGGCATGCGCCGGACAGTGCTCAACACAAACCCGACAACGATGACAGCGGTAACGGGTAATCAACGGCCGTCGGACAAATATCCGGCGCCAGAGACGCTGACCGGGAAAGGTTGCCTGGTTCGCTCCTTTGGCGGGTTTTATTACCGGAGAAAGCGGCTTTGATGCCGCCGAACCACAGGCGTAAAGATTCTCCTCAGGTAACCAACCAAGCTTATGCGCCTCTTGACAGAGCGGAGTAAGCTCCGGGTAGCCAATCCATTTCTCAACTAGATAGTCGAGTAGCGGCGCATCAGACGAAAGAGCGAGAAGGCCGCAATGCCGGGGGGTGCCACCGGTTGGTCCCTCACCCTCCATTCCTATTATACCATCGAGAAAATTCCAGGTCGGAACAATTTGTTGATAGATATCAAGCATCACCCGGGCAAAAAGATGGCGATCATGACCAGCCCGTAAATGCCATTTTGCTTTTCGCAATCCCGGAATAAAGCCGAAAAGGTTTTTTACCGCCAAAGTCGTACCCATCATTGAATGAGTTTTCAATTTGGGCAGATTAATGATTTTATCATAGTCAAACGCAGCCGTAGCCAGGGTCAACTTTTTTGCGACCAGATTTTCGGATTCCAGGATGGTAGCCTCTTCGGCAAAAGAGACCATGGCGATATCCATATCCCGCATCACCGCCATTAAACCACTTTTTTCCAGGCAACGCTCAAGTGAACCAAAACCGGGGCTGTCACCCAGATAGAGTTTGACCCCGCAATCTTTGAGAACCATGGCCACAGCCCGAACTACTTCGGGGTGGGTTGTAACTGCAAGCTCCGGAGCTTTGGCCATGACCAGATTCGGCTTTAAAAGAACCCGATCACCCCTTTTCACCGCCCCTTCAAGGTTTAAAACAGACAATCCCTGGCGCAAAAAGTCAGCAATAACTTTAGCCTTATACTCTGAACAGAAGGCAAGATAAGCATGCTCTTGCAATGGACTTACAGCAAACTTACTTTAATTGTGTTACCATTTCTGGTCAGTGAAACTTTATCTTCACGCGCCAGCCAACCGATGGCAATGTTGAGATTAAAGGGAGCCATGCCTAAGCTCTTTTTCAGAGCCCCGGTTGTCATCTCGCCGTTAAGTTCCAATTCATTCCAGATTTTTCCAGCATCAATACCAATTTGATCAATCATCATCTTCTCCATATCCTTCAGGGTTTTGAGACTGCCAACGCCAGGCATCAGCACACATTGAAAGCAAATCACGTTCCGCCTTCCAGCCCAGATTTTTTCGGGCAAATGAGGGGTCAGCATAACAGGTCGCGATATCTCCGGCTCGACGAGGAACAATTGTGTAAGGAATCTCAACTCCACTGGCCCGGCTCAAAGCATTCACGACTTCGAGAACACTATAACCAGTCCCGGTACCCAAATTACAACAGAGTAACCCGGGATTCTTTTCGATCACCTCCAAGGCCCGCAAATGGCCCAAGGCCAGATCAACAACATGAATATAATCACGCACCCCGGTGCCATCCGGGGTGTCATAATCATCACCAAAAACCGAAAGCCGGGCTCTGCGACCAACCGCGACCTGAGAGGCATAGGGTAACAGATTATTCGGAATGCCACGGGGATTTTCACCGATCAAGCCACTTTTATGAGCCCCGATCGGATTGAAATAGCGCAGTAAGATGACATTCCATTGTTCGTCGGATGTTTGCAGATCCTTTAAAATTTCTTCAATCATCAATTTTGTCCGACCATAAGGATTGGTCGGACCTAAATCTGCCTGCTCATCAATCGGTACTTTTTCAGGGTCACCATAGACCGTTGCCGAAGAGCTGAAAACCAGATTCTTAACCCCATATTTTGCCATCGACAAAAAGAGGTTAAGGCTGCCGGTAACATTGTTTTCATAATAGGCCAATGGTTTTTCGACCGATTCACCAACTGCCTTGAGACCGGCGAAATGGATAACCGCAGAAAAATTTCCGCTTGCCATCAACCGATCTAGGGCCGGCCGATCCAAGAGGTCGAGCTTATGGAACTCTGGTTTTTCCCTGCAGATCATCTCAATTCGGTTCAACACCTTACGTGAACTGTTACTTAAATTGTCTATAATAGTAACTTGGTACCCAGCCTGCAAAAGCTCCACAACGGTATGACTGCCGATGTAACCGGCTCCCCCGGTAACCAGAACCCGCATATATTTTCCTCCTTTTCACAAAGAGTGTATTGACAAAACTTTACTTAATGACTAGTATTTCAATACTAATATATTGTAAGGATGTGTTTAATAAAATCAAAGGAGATACCCAATGCTTGAAGTAAGTCCTGCGGCAACGGAACAAATTGCCGGCTATTTTACCAATCGTGATCCCGAACCAATCCGAATTTTCCTTAACGAAGGTGGTTGAGGCGGCCCCTCCCTTTCCATGGTCATGGATCAGGAACGCCCCAATGACGAGAGCTATAATATCGGCGATTTCACCTTTTTAGTAGATCGTGACTTTATGGAAAAAGTAAAACCCATCAAAGTTGATTTCAAAGATGTCGGTTTCAGTATCACAGCCAACATTGATCTGAGTCAGGCTGGCGGCGGTAGTTGCACCGGTTGCGGTTCAACAAGTTCCTGCTGTTCGTAACTAGTAAAGAGTAACTTTCAGCGCTAGTAGAGAAGCATCGCATCTTGATGAATTTGCGGGTTAGCTGAATGGTTACAATAATATTTGTGTTGTCAAAAAAGGGAGGCTCTGAGCCTCCCTTTTTTTAGTTTATGTTAGGAGGTTGTCTGAAAATAACTTCAAACCTCTAACCGCAACATTTTTTGTACTTCTTTCCACTTCCACAGGGACAAGGGTCATTGCGTCCAACTTTTGCTTGTGAACGAACAACTTGTTTAGGCACTACGCCCTGACCATCATAGAAGAACCACTCCCCTTCATGACGCTTAAAATGAGCCATTTCATGGTGGGTTTTCAACTTATCCTTCTGGCGAAAGTGAGCAACAAATTCGATGTTTCCCGTTTCATCATCGACGCCACCACCTTCTATATTGAGAATTTCCAGTTTTTCCCATTCCGATTTTTCGGCCCAGTTTTCCGCTGTTGACGGTTCGTACTTGGAAATTTGGTCAGGATGGGTTGTATCTTTAACAAAATCCATCTCCAGTTTTACATGAGCACTGTACCGTGCCCGCAGTAGTTCCTCAGCGGTTTTTGCTTTTTCACTTCCTGAAAGCAATGGTTCACAACACTCTCCATACTCTTTACCTGAGCCACAATGGCATCCATTCATAAGCTGTAGATCCTTTTTTAATTTTAAGTCAATTTAAACCGTTGCATCGATTTTTCCAGATGGCTAGCCAGTTCCCGCAGATTGGTTGCATTTTCCTGGAGGTCATTACTGCTCTCATCCAGTTCCGAAGCCGTCCGGCTGACAGTTGTAATATCTTGGGCAACTTCAGCTACAACAGCCGTTCCTTGTGAAATATTTTCATTAATTTCCATCATACCCTGAGAAGAATCGGTGACATTGGTGGCAATATCCCGAGTTGTTACAGACTGCTCTTCAACGGCTGCCGAAACACTGCCGACGATACCATCAATCTCATCGATAACCTGAACAATGGTTGTAATTTCGCGACTGGTTTCAGAGGTCGACTTCTGAATTCCGGTGATGCGATCGGCAATCTCATCGGTGGCATTGGCGGTCTGTTGAGCCAGCTCTTTAATCTCATTGGCGACCACGGCAAAACCTTTGCCGGCCTCACCGGCTCGTGCCGCTTCAATCGTAGCATTCAGGGCCAGTAGATTAGTTTGCGCGGAAATTGTCATGATGGTTTCGGTAACTTTATCAATTTCACCGGCAGCTGCACTTAGTTCGCTGACCTTCCGGCTGGAGGAGTTAGCTTTCTCAACCGCATCATGGGTAATTGAGCGGGCTCGTCCGGTATTCTCGGCAATCTCACCAATCACCGTGCTCATCTCTTCGGTTGAGTTGGCCACCATATTGACATTGTTGGAAGTTCTTTCAACTGCGTCATTAATTGCGGCAAAATTAACACTCATCTCTTCTGCTGCCGCCGAAACCGTATGCGAACGTCCAGCGGTCTCTGTGGCATTTTCACTGATGGATGTCGCCGTTGCCATCAAATCATCAGCTGAACGCTGCAAAGCTTCAGAATCTTTTTTGATACCGGCAAAAATTGAGGAAAGTTCCCGAGCCATGTCGTCAAGGTCATGGCCGATAACTCCAAGCTCATCGCCGCCGCTAACTCCAGAGACCACCGAAAGGTCTCCGCTCCCCAAACTCTGAGCAAAACCACGAATCGACTGCATACGTTTAATAATCGCAATAACAGTCACTATCGAAAGAATAAAGAGAATAAGACCAACTCCCCCACAAATAATCTGGTTGGTCAGCAGTTGTGTGATACGGCCTTCAGACTGTTTCTGCATCATGCCGACCGCTTTGTTCATCTCTTTTAAAAGTTTTATATTATTGGCCATAACCCAGGCCAGGCTGCTACGCTCTTCGGTCGCTCCGGCAATAATTTTATCTAGGTGAGAGAAAAACTCTTTCTGGAGATTTGCCACCTGGGCGAGCTGTGATTTGGCCGGTTCTTCGGCCTTAGGACAAGAGCGAAATTTACTCTTTTCAAGATCAAGCCCTAAAGGTGCATCACCGGAATCTTTCAGAGCCTTTAAAGTTATATCAAAGACTGCCATCGTATTTTTTAGATTGGCAATTTCCGGTTTGAGATCAGCTTTTACATTCTGTTTTCTTTTTAAAGAGAGAGCCAGAGCCTCTTTACTCATCTTCTGCGTCAACATCCGCTGACGTCCGGCCAGATTGATCACTAATCCGTCACTTTTCTGTTGTTTGGTCGCAATTAAAGTCAGGACGAACATTAAAGCGATAACAACCATCAAACTACCAACGATAAGACCAAGTTTATGTTTGATCGACAGATTAGCCATTTTGTTTTCTCTCCTTCAGCATTTTTAAAAAGTAGCAACCGAAAAAAGCGTCTTTGACAACCCCGAACGATGCAAGCGCATGAGCAGTGTTGTGAAAGACGCCTTGATACTAATCAAAAACCAGAAGAAGTCAAGTTTTTAACCTCTTTTAGGTTGATTTTTTTGTTTGTCAAGAAGGCTCTTCTGTCGACTGATTCTCTAATAGTATCGGTTTCAAAGAGTAGCTATTTTTGTCGAGATAAGCAAACCCGCCCAATTCTAATGAAACCGCCGCCCAGCGCGGTGGCAAGGACTCGGCTTCACATATGCTGATTGAAAATCCCGGTGCCAGATAGGCAACAATTGAAGCACCGGACTCCGGATGATAAAATAGAGGAACCATGCCCCTGACGGCCCGCTGCCAGCGACATAATCCTCCACTTTCATCATCCAGAGCCCGGCGAACTGAGGAAAACAACTCTTTTTCGCTGGCATAATCCCGCCAGGCACTCTCTTTGATCATGCGGCTCTCAATCCGGGTTAAGGTTGGAGTAACCGCAACAAATTCCAGTCTCACTCGGGTATCATCCCAGAAAGCGGTAATGTAAGCCTGGTTATCACTAATCTCAATACGTTCGACCTTAAATTCGAGTTGGTGTAAACTACAAACTGCGGCCCGCACCACTGGCCTCAAAGGTTGCGGGTAACTCTCCTCTTGTTCGATAACATAATGTTTCAACTCCTGCAGGGTCACCGGAAGCGCCGTATAAACTGAACATCCGGAAAGGATATAAGCGATAAGTAAAACCATTCCCCCCAGAAAAAGACGAAAAATGGAGAGACGTTCACCTTTGATCTCCGTTTTATCTGATTTAAATTTTTCCATGACTCCACCTCCGGTGACCGTTGTTAAGTAGTAACTATACATATCAACTAAGATTCGAGGCCCAACTGAGTACCTTTTTTGAATAAGCCGGCTTATCAATCAGGAGACGTTTCCCGCCGCTGTAGATCAAGACTCGGGGTTCAGCTTTGCGACCGTGACCGGGACCGGCGTAGTAGTACTCCAAGGGATAGCGCCAGGAAGACAATTCCGACCGGGTTTTAACGCCCGCTTTACCATCGACTTTGGCCTGCTCAAACATTTTGTCCAAGTACCAGCTGCCGGCCATTATCGACGCATAAGGATCAAAAGGATCGTTGGGAATTATAACCCCTTGTCCATTTAAGGCCCGGCGGGCCTCGGAGAAGGTCGATTTAATCGTCTGCATCAGACCTGAAGCGCTGCTGGTTTGAGCTTTCGCCCGGGGATTGCCGCCGGATTCAACCATAATTACGGCTTCGATAATGACTACCGGTATCACAAAAAAGGTGGCGGCATTTTTGATTTCTCTTTGCCAGGGAGATAATTTTTTTTTGATCGGAGAACTGATTACCGCCCCTCCCCCATCAGTCTGTGAGCGCTCGGCATTAAGTGTGAAAGGAATAATGACATGTTGCAAACGTTGCCAGGGATCGTTGTCGGCAGATATTTTTTTTTGGCTTTGCGGGAGCAATAAAGAGTATTTTACAACCGGAAACGTTTGTCTAAGCTGAATCCATGGATCTGCAATTTCCCCAGCCACAGAGTGATCCGACCAAAAAATCAGCAGGAAAACAGCAAATCCAGCGATAACCAACAAAGTTTTTTTCATTTTAACGCAGCTCATTTCAATGCACCTCTTCGGCAAATGCGACATTGATGCCCTGTTCACCGAGAAAACTGAAAGCTTCGAGATATTCAACCAAAGAAACCTTTTGCGCATTATCAGCGGCCAGATAGAGCGTTCGATTACTGCTGCCGTTTTCTTGCTCGGAAACCGTAATCCGGCCATCAGCGGTTAAACGTTCTATATCTTGCCAGGGATGATAGCCCTGGCCGGCAAAAATCAGAACCAGGCCTTGATCTCCTTTTTCAAGCCGGCCAATATTAACCGGAGCCACTTCGGCGATCTGCGAACGACCAATCTTGCTGCTTTGCGGCGCTTTTTGCCCGTTCTGCCGGGCGCGGCGTTCTTCAGTCGTCATCAACAACATAAAGGAGAAAACCATAATAAGAATAAAGAGATAGGCAAAAAGATCTTTCCCCGGATCAACCATCCGCTGCTCGATTGCGGCCATCCCTCTTCTTCGATAACGGGCCATTAGCACACCTCAATTAAACTCATTAGTTATCTCGCTGATACGTAAACCAACCAGAGTTTCTAATCTTTTCATTCTGGTCATCAGAAAACGGGAGTAGAGAATGGTCACAACCAAAGCCCCGATAACCCCGGCCCCTAAAGATGTGTAGAGAGCGGTAGCCAGCCCGCTGTTCCAGGCTGCGGCAAAAACGACGGTCGCAGTCTTACCCCGGGCCAGACCGGTGAACATTTCATTGAAAGCGCCAATAGAACCAAAGATAGTACCGGCGAAACCAATCAGAATAAGAGCGTTAGCATAGCCGTTTAAAGCGGAAAAATGAATTCCTATACGACCTTCAAACTCAGACCAGATGGCTTCAATTATAGATTCCCGACCGCTTGCCGCAGATCTCTTTAATCGACTAAAGAACGGCTTGAGAAAGTTTAGCGAATCGCGTTCGCCAACCTCTTCCCGATAGCTCTCATCACGCATCGAGACGGAGCGCAGATAGTCGTAGATAATCGTCAGGCGGCTTATCATTAAATAGATATAAACCAGGAAAATGGCGCCAAAAAAGAGTCCGAAATTATTTAAGAACCAGCTTACAAATTGCATTTCATTCCCCTTTCCTTATATGATTCCATCCGCATGCAGGGCGGCAATATCGGGAGCGTTACTGAAACAGAGTGGGTCAACATTGATGATCCGACCGTCACGAGTGGCCAGTGATAGAGGCACAAAAACCCCGAATGAACCGCCGCCGGAACGTTTGACAACGTAGGCGCGACCTAAAACATCTATATCTGCCGGTTTGGTACCGGATTCCAGTTTGCCCTGATTTAGCGACCATGTGTAAGCTTGATTAACTCGGGCATAGATTGAGCGTCTGACAAAATCATAGAGATAGTAACGAACCTCGATTGATTGTCCGGGCCGCAGCCCGGCCCGCCGCAGTTCGGCTCCCCATTTTTGCCAGGGGTCATCAACTTGAATTACGGTTGAAGAAAATCGATCCAGTGACGCCGCCGGAATCCGGCTGCCGTCACTTAAATCAATACAACTCTCATCAGCCATAATCACGACCGCTTTCATCTGGAGAAAATTATAGGCTGAACGCAGGTTTTCGATCCGCAAAGGAATAAGTCGGTTATTCTCTTTTTCCCCTTCCCCCACGGCTCGCCAAGCTCGGTGAAGAGTCGCATACTCATCTTTTTCGACGGTAATGCTCTGGGTTTCTAGCGGTTTTTTGCTGTTGGTTGTGATCGCCCGTTTAAGTTCTGATCGATCTACCAGTGGCTCAGATTTTGTTTTAATTTTAGCTTTCGCTTTTTTAGATCCCGCTTTTTTTGTGGCACTTATTCGAACCGCTGTAAATTCACTACTCTTTACCGGTTCCGGCGGCACACTATTGCGAGACAAATTTTCCCGCAAACGCTGTCGGGCTGCATCAGACATCAAACTGACTGTCGCCGACTTCGGTTTAACCTCCGGCTGCCAATCTTGCTGATAGTCGATGACTTGCTCTTCCGACTCGATTTTAGCCTGAACCGAGATTTTTTGCGGCTCAACTTTTTCTTTACGAATATTTTCATCTTTTGTCGCAGTTTCATCTTTAAGTTCAGTTAACGGTTTTTCATTTTGTGAAAATTTCTTTTTTACAACCGGCTCCGGTTTTTCAGAAACTGGGGCTGTTGTCGGGGTGACTTGTTTTGCCGGTATATCCGCAACGGCTGCCGCTGGTGCAGATATTCGAGCTGTTTTCATAACCGTTTGACTCAATTCTTCAACTACGGATTCAGCTTTTTGTGACTCCGGTTTTTTGGGTTGAGACTGAGCCGAAGCTGGTTTCTCAGGAGAAGCTTCCAGTTTTTCCTTAACCTTACTGTTTTTAACTTCTTCAACCTTTTCGACTGGAGCAGTTTGAGCAAGTTTTACAGGCTCTTGCCGGGGTTGTGGAGCCGCTTTTTCCGGCTCTTTAAGAGGCACCTTTTGGGCTTCTGCCTTAGGAGTTGCGGCAAAAATGTGCCGAACCACGACAACCGCTTTATCGACCGGTTTTTGCAAACTGAAGATTGCTCCAAAACTGAGCAGGAGACTGAAAAATAGTAACAAACTAATCCGCCCGGTTCTAAGCCGGCCATTGTCATACATTATAAAACCGCGCATCGGACAAATCCTTTTTTATAGGTTTAAAGCGATCCTACCAATCTGGCGCTTATGATTGGCGCCTCAGGTGATGCCGGTCGTCCTTGCCAGATGGCACACTGATCGGCAATACGTTGTTTAATCTCCGGCCAAGCCTGACCCAGGTTTGCGCTGGTTCTGCGATAGGCTGCGTATTGATCGCCGTGCAGCCATTTTACAACCTGGGCCCGGTTTGCTTCAAGAGTGACAAAGCCGCTGAGATCATTAACCGACATCGATTCACAGACATCCAGAGAGAGGGTCAAAAGATCAATATAGATATCGATCTCCTCTTCAACATTAACTTTTGTCCGTTCATACTTTTCGGCAATAAACTCTTTGCGAGCCCGAAAACTTTTGTCGGAAGTTCGATCCCGAGGCGCTTCCGGCAAGCCTTTGAAGACCTCATTATCACGGGCAAAAGCTAGATCTTCGTGATATTGGCTGTAGGTAGAAAGTTTACCGCTATAAAGTACCGCTTTTTTGAGGTTGGTAAAATATGTAGCAAAATCGATCTTCTGTTGGTTTTGATGAATATTTTTCTGACTAAAAGTCTTCTTCAGCTCTTGGCCCATGGTTCGGGTCTCTTTCTCAAGCTCTGCCGAAGAGGCATCGGCATAATATTCGTACAGAGATTCGGCCTTGACCAGGCCCGCCTTAAACCCTCCGATTCCGAGAATCATCACCAAAACCATTGCTGTTAACAGTAATTTTTTCATTATTAGCTCCTTAATTCGATAATAGTTATTATTCGTGCCAGTTAAGACGTGCCTGGCGCAGAAAATCCATCTCTTCGTCAACACTTAAAGCTTCGCCATTAATACCATTAGTATTAACAACCCTGATTTCGCCTAGTCCGGCCAGTACATCATTGACCATCTCGTCTAAGACACCACCTAACTTATCGGTTGCATCACTAACTACGGCTAAAGTATTGCGCAACTCCTCAACATTAGGAAAACCAAGATTTGCCATCAATTCAGGGGTTCCCGTACCACCGATTTCAGCAACCGGAGTGATCTTGGCAAAAACATTATAGAGATTAGCCAGAAGATCACGGAACTGGTTTGAAATATCGCTGCCTTCAGCCCTGATCTTTTCCCGCACCAATCCTGAAAACTGCTGATTCATCGATGCAACCTTGACCCTCGCCTCGTAGAGTCGGCGGCGCTGTTCAACCTGCATCAAGCGGCGTTTGATACGATTATATTTTTGCAGGAGACGCTTCTTCTCTTTCTCGTTACCGGCCTCCTGATAGGCTTCCAACGCCACTTGGGCGGTTCCGGAAGCCTCTTCAAAACGGGATTTTTCATCCTTCATATAGCGGCTTAAAGCAAGTTCGTAATTGGTATTGATCGACCGGGTCGCTTGACTGTCAACCAACGAGGCGGCAACCGAGGCATCAAAGCGGTCAAGAGCCCGCAAAAGATCGTCTAAATTTTGATCGCAAGAATTTTTCAGCTCACCTACCTCCATCAGAATTTTACCATTCAAATGGGCCCGCCGGGCCGCACCTTCAGGATCATCCTTATCGAGCAGGCCCGCACTTTCAAGCTGATTACGGGTATCGAGAAGCTCCTGTAAGGCGACCGTACGATCAGCAAATTCCTGAAAGAGAACTTGCGATGACATCTTCACATCATTGCCGCTGCGTTCAACCCGGGAACGGGATTTTTTCGCAATCTGAACGGCTCGATCCGGGGTCTGATCGGTTGCAAAGCTAGCTTGACCACTAAGCGGAAAACTAATCACCAGAGCAATCGCCCCAAACCCGCTCCAAAGTAGAAAATGCTTCACTCTTTTAGAAATTTTGTTCATTTTTTCCTCCTTTTAAAATTTTATTTGTAACTATTCAGCGTAATGTACTTTTCAAACTATCTCGATACGGGGACATTGCTCCAGGCGGCGGCGCAAGCCGCTTGCCGATCTGAGCTGTGTACCCCTCGAAGCCGGGCGAAGCCAATGTTCGCACCATTTGTAGTGGCTTTAGGGTGATTACGCTGAACAGTTACTTTTATTTGAACATTTTACCGTAGAGTTCAGGATCAAGGCGATGACAAAGCTCCATCGCCTGGGCTAAATCACGGTCACCTCGACTATGGGAGTCATTAATCAACATGGCACAATAGGCTCGCAACAGTTCCCGATCAACCGTGCGATAAGCCCCCTGCCCTCGACTTAAATCACGAAAATAGCGGTAGACAGCCGTATGAAAATATTCGCTATATTGCTGTTGATTAAAGATTTTTACGGCCCGCAACAGATGCCGATGCGGAATATCCCGCGAGTCATCAAGAGACCTCTGCATTAGAGGAATCCAGCAACTATTAATACAGTCCCGGCAATCATCGGCTAGAGCTTCATCCAGTAGCCGGGCGATCTCATAATCAGTATAATCATCATAGCGATCGCCCAGGGCCTCCGCACAAGTGGGTGGCGCAATAATCATGGCATTTTGAGTCGCACAGCCGGTCACCATAAAGCTTAAAAAAAGAATCCCAACCAGCCCTAGGAGTAACGCCAAACTTATTTTTTTATGTTTTGTTTCCATCATCATCCTCCTCTGTTTTTCAGTTATTTAAAAAAAATGTTATCACTCTTAATTTTTCGTAATGCTTTTTCGCAACGCTCTGTAAACCTTTATCGAAGGAAAAAAATGATTTTCTACAAAAAGATTTCAAAGAGTAGCTGTCACAGCAAATTTTTCAATCTTTCTTGCAATTTGTAACCAGTATCTATAATATGGATTAATAATTCGGCAAAAAAAACGTTACTGTTGGTTGAAATTTGGTTTTTTTCTTCGATAACCCTTTTTAGGAGCATAAAAAGCCCGATGCAGGAACAAGTTCTCCCTCTGTTGACAACAACCGATAAAAAAATGATCCGCCGGATCGCCGGTCGTGTCTATCTACGTTACACCCCCGGCGGGTCTGACGGACGGGCGCTGACCAAAGAGGAGCTCTTTCATTATGGAATTATCGGGCTTTTAGAGGCGCAAAAAAGTTTTGACGCTACTTCGGGAACTCCGTGGGGTGTTTTTGCCGCCTTCAGGATTGAGGGGGCGATGCTTGATCATCTGCGCAAAGCGCCTCTGATTCGTCTGCCGCAGGATGTTCAGAAACGGGTGCGAGAGCTAAAAGAGGTTCGTTCTCAACTCGAAAATGATGGGGATCCCGTCACCACTCACAATCTGGCAAAAAAATTGGGCTGGTCGACGGATGAGGTTGAAGAGATTAGAACCCTGATTCCTTCGGTGGTAACTATAACCGAAGAGAGCAATTTAAATGACGGAGGAAATTCTCCAGATGAGGTAGTTCTGGTCGACCGCAATGAAGAGAGTGATCCGCAAACCTCTCTTTTGCGCAGAGAGTTATCGCAACTCGTCGAACACTGTCTGCAAACCTTGCCCGAGACTCGTGATCGGCTCATTATCAAAGCCCGAAAACTGGAGGATGTCACCCTGCGGGAGCTGGCGGCCTCTTTCAACTGCTCAATAGAGTCGATCCGCAAACGGGAAAAAGTGGCTCTTATTCAACTTCGTGAATGCCTGCAACGCAAAGGCTGGCAGGGCTTACCATAAAGGTGAAATATGATGACAAACAATGGAAATATCAATAGTGCTCTTGAGGCTTGGCGTGATATAAAAATCGAACAATCGCCCACCAAGGTAGGCGACCATCTTGAGGAGAGAACTCTGATCCGCCTGGCGGCCGATGGCGGCCTGGAAGAAGCTTCGCCGAAAGAACTGGAACATCTTGACAACTGCCCTCTCTGTCTGGCCACCTGGTCTGCCTGGCGGCGGGCTTTTGCCGTTGCAAATGAGAATGAAGATAATGAGAATGAGACAACCGAGCTGAACCATGATGAAGCTTACGGTTTTCTTGAAGCTGCGGCAACAACTTCGGCACAGACTCAAGCTCTGGTTGTCGAAAGTAGTTGCGGCACTTATCGACTCGAAATACTGCCGGATCGGGAAGAGCCGAATGAGGGCATGATCGTTCTCAGTCGCCTGACAAAAGATGGCGATCAGCAATTAACCGTGCGAGATAAAAAAGGACACGAAATCCTTTCCGGAACCCTGGAAAACGGACGGCTGGCCCGATTGTACCGCAACCTGAATGAGCTCGATTTAAGCGTTTGGACGGTAAGTAAAAAGTGAAAAAACAACTCTCCCCCACCTGGATTCTTTTTGCCAGCGGCAACAGTGTCAAAGTCGATCTTTCTCTCTATGATCCGGCAGCCGAACGTAGTCGTCCGATAGAAGCCTATATGGTCAGTGATGTGGGAAGTGATCTGGCCCGTTCGGCCAGTCGTGCGGCTGAAACAATTTACGCGATCGCCCACACGGCTAAAATAGCCCCGCCGCCCACCGTGGTCGGTTATGATTTGCAAGGACTTGGCCGGGGCAGCCATATTGCCGGGCAAAGCAGCGGTCTGGCTCTGGCTTTAGCCCTGGCAAAAAAAATCTGGCCCGATTTAGATCCGGGCCCGATCGCCGCAACCGGTGAAATCGCCGGCAGCAGTAATGGAGGGCCACTTCATAAAATTGCCGAAATTGAAGCTAAAGGAAAAGCGGTTATCTCCCTGCTTCCTGACGGCGGCTATTTTTTCTACCCAAAAGTTAATGAGGCGGAGATCAGCGAAAACCTGAAACAATCGTGGCGGGAAAATGGCATCAAAGCCCAAGCGGTTGCCAGTGTCGCCGAAGCTCTGGCCTTTTTTATTCCGACAATCACCGGCCCGGAGACTCCTAAACCGGAACCAGCCGCATCAATTACAACACCGGAAAAAGGGAACCGTGTGGCCTTTTTTTTGCTGGTTGGACTTGCCCTTATGGGTGTGATCGGCACCGCAGGCCTGTTTTATGCGATTTATCAACCCCATCCGGAACCAGCAAACCAGACAGAGACGCCAGTAACCCAAGCGACAAAAGAGAGTTCGCCACCGGCGAACAATCCAACCCCCTTGCCGACTCCCGCAAAAAAAGTTTCTCAACCAGCGCCGCCGCCGGAGCAAAAAACTCCACAAATTGTGAGCAAAGCTGAAACCGGTTCGATTAATGCGGCACCGTCCCCGCCGGAAGCAACCAACCCCAAAACAGAAATAAAAACTGAGATTAAAACTAATAAAAAAGTTGATAAACCAACACCCGCTCCTCAGGAATTTCCGGAAATCGGGTTGACCGGCACTTCGGGACTGGCTGATAGCCTGGCCCAACGTACCAGCTCTCGCCTGAAAGCTTTTCTCGATTCCGACCGAAATATACTGAAACAACTCCAATCAGTTAATGGTCGAATCGAAATAATTGAAATTCGGGAACGTTGGAATTCTCAAACCGACAGCTTAAGTTCCACCGTCACCACCGCTTTCCACGGTCGGGCAACCTTGAAAGATGGCCAACTCCGCAAGATAAACCTGGAACCGGTCACCGTCAGCGGTAATGGCCCCATGCGCCAACAACTAACTCACGCCGCCACCCTATTGGTTGACCGCATCGCCACAACCCTGCAAGGATCCGGTGAAAATATTAAACCGGAAAAACAATCACTCCCTATAAAGCCGGCAAGCAAAGCCGGTAAAGGGTTTGAATAATCAATAAAAAGGAGAAATCCAATGAATAACTTAAATAATCTCGGCGACTATTTTTCCAACATGCAACTTGACTGGCAAAGCATCGCTATTTTGATTGTCGGAGCAATTGTTCTCTATATTGCTTTCAAGATTGGCGCCTTCATCCTCAAGATCGTTGTCGGCTTAGCCGCTATTGCTCTGGTAGTTTTCGGTATCATCAAACTACTACCCCATCTCGGATTGTAACCATAACCAATCGTGAAACCAAAAGTCGAAAAATCAAAGAGTTGTTTCCTTTGATTTTTCGACTTCCCTAGATCAAAGTTGGGGGCGAAATTCAAATTGACTTTCCATATTACATCCGTATATACATTGGTCATTGTCAGGATTAGATTGAAAATTAAATAAGAGGGAATATTTTTACATTGATCCTCTTGAATATTAGAATAAGTGGAAAAATTCTACATCTAAGACGGGTAATAGCATGGAATCTTTCCCCTTATTTAGAATGTT
>JAYEGS010000152.1:0-15373 GCA_034659215.1 Pseudomonadota bacterium
AGTTTGGGAGCTAATCTCGATTCGACGGCTGAAACCAAGCTTGTTGTTAATGATTATAATAATCGTTTTGTTTTGGAGTTTGGTCCCGCTGGAGGTACCGCCACCCCAACTCCCGTTATTGTGACATTGATTAATGGTACTTATACAGGGGAAACTTTAGCCAATGAACTGCAAGCTAAAATTCAGGATGATCCTACCTTTAAAGACCCCGCAACCGGTGTCGCTTCACCTACGGATTTCACTGTAACCTACAGCAATGTGACAGGTAAATTTACATTTACAAATAATACTGGTAATCCGATTTCTCTTGACGTAACCACCGATGCGGGTTCTGATACCGATATGTCGATGAAAGAGTTGCTTGGTCTTGAAATAAAAGATCGTGACGGAGCTGCCGGGGTTGATGATATTTTAATAACTGATTCGACTAATTTTATTTCCGATACACTTCCCCGGCTTAGTGATAAACTTTTTTATGTCAACAACAATAATAACACAATCATCTTTAACGTTGGGGCGATCGAGTATCAAGCTAATATTGCGATTCAAGCTGATCCCTACACTTCTCTTTTTGCCAGTGACGGGACAGATAAAGTGCCGGCGGCCGATTCCATGGCAGTAGCCTTGGCAGCCGCCATGAATGGGGCAACTCAGACTTCTGACGGAACAACAGCTTTAGTTGACCCCTCAATGTTTTCGGTTGACTACGATGATGTGACCGGCAAATTTACGATATCTGCCAGTTCCGCCACGGTTACTGATGATATTCGATTTAAGTGGGAAGATGAGCGTACCTCAGCTGAACAGTTGGTCGGTTTTGCCAGTGAATATGATCCCAATAATACAAAAACGGTAACCAGTTTTTCGATTACAGGGAGTAGTGGGGACGTTGAGAGTGTGTTTGCGCCGAATACGGTTTTTGATCCTACGGCCGCAACCTACTCAACTGCCATGAATATTTTTGATACTTTGGGCTCTCCGCATACTGTCACCGTTTATTTCAAGAAGCAAGGTAGTAATGAATGGGAGTGGCATGCGGTGATGAATAGCTCCGATCTTGATAACGGGATTCCCAATGATGATGGCAGTGATCGGCTGATGGAGATTGGGTCAGGTGGTATCCTGCAGTTTAATCCGAATGGCTCCTTAAAGAGTGAATCCGGACATAACGATGTCTATTTTAACTTCGCCGGTGGCGCAACTTTGATGCAGGAAGTCGATATCGACTTTGGCTCCAGCACCACCGAAGGCGGCAGCGGCCTGGATGGGACAACCCAGTATGCCGACTCCTCCGCTACCTTCTCCCAAACCCAGGACGGTTTTCCGGCGGGCTCGCTCTCCGGGGTAAGTATTGGATCTGACGGTTTGATTTCGGGTATTTTTTCTAATGGAGAGATCAAATCCCTGGCCCGGCTCGCTCTGGCCATGTTTAACAGCCCTTGGGGCTTAGAGAAAAAAGGAGATAATATCTGGGCCGAAACCATTGTTTCCGGGAATGTCAGCGTCGGTCTGCCGGGAACCGCCGGGCGTGGAACCGTCGCTTCCAATTCACTGGAACAGTCCAATGTTGATATCGCTACTGAATTTGTCAAATTAATCGCGGCTCAACGTGCCTTTCAGGCCAATGCCAAGATGATTACCACCAGTGATGAACTGCTTAATGAGGTAGTTAACCTGAAACGGTAAAGAGAGTGAATAGTTATAATTTTCTAAGGGGGGTAGATTTAACGTCTACCCCCTTTACTTTTTTATAGGCTTTGACTAGGTTGTTCTTTAAGATTCTCGATTATCTGATTTGACACAATGAAGGCTGGTTATGGACTTTGGAGGTTCTTGAGCATGAAAGTTCTGGTTGTTGAAGATGAACAGAAAGTGGCCAATTTTTTACAAAAGGGGTTGAAAGAGGAGCAGTTTGTCGTTGATGTCGCCTACGACGGTCTTGAAGGTGAGAGCCTGGCTCTGGCTAATGAATATGACCTGATTCTTCTTGATGTGATGCTGCCGGGAAAAGATGGGGTTCTGGTTTTGGAAACCTTGCGAGCCCGCAAAATTGAGACCCCGGTTATTATGTTGACGGCCAAGGATATGGTGGTCGATAAACTCAAAGGTTTTGAGGCGGGTTGTGACGATTATATTCCTAAACCATTCTCTTTTGAAGAGTTGTTGGCCCGGGTTCGTGCGGTTTTACGCCGTCGCAGCGGAGCCAGTAGTAATGTCCTTAATTTTGCTGATCTGACTCTGGATCTGATCTCGCATAAGGTGATACGCGGTGGTAAAGAGATTGAGTTGACCGTCAAAGAGTATGCTCTGATGGAGTACCTGATGCGCAATCCGAATCGGGTTTTGACTCGTACCATGATTACCCAGCAGGTCTGGGACTATAATTTTGACAGTTTTACCAATGTTATCGATGTCTATGTCAACTACCTGCGTAACAAGGTTGATCGTGACTTTCCGCAAAAGTTGATTCATACCGTCCGCGGGGTAGGTTATATCCTTAAAGAGGGCGACAAGAAGTGAGGCCGGTCAGTATTCGGGTCAAATTGACGGCCTGGTACGTTCTTGTTTTTGGTGCGGTATTGGCCTGTTTCTGCATCAGTATCTACGTGATGATGGAGAGCAAGCTCTTGCACTCTGTTGATCGGCGCCTGCAAACTATGGCCGAGCTCATCTCAAAAACCGAGCTTTGTGCCGTGCCCAATTTTCTCCCCCCCGATTTTGAAAGACGTTTGAATCGGATCTTCGGTACCCGGCCGGTAGGTAAATTTGTCCGGGTGCTTGATCTCTCCGGCGAAATCGGTTCGCGCACCGACAATATCGATGAAGATAAGATTCCGGTTAATAAGGATCTTGTTCGGGAGGTGGTTGCCAAAGGCGAAATTATTTTTGAGACCCAGTCGCCTCTGGGTCCCGATATGCCGATTCGTTTTATTAATTTCCCGGTAAAAAGTTTTAAGGGTGAAAAAATTCGCGGAGTGGTTCAAGTGGGAACCTCACTCGGATTTGTTCGTGAATCGATGCGCAATTTGCTGGTTGTCTTTTTTGTTCTGGTACCCAGCCTCCTCTTTGTCGCTGCCGTTGTCGGTATCTTTCTGGCCGGTAAAGCCTTGAAACCGATTCGTGAAATTGCCCGAACTACTCGTCATATTACGGTCAATAATCTCGAAGAACGAATTACCGTGCCTGTGGCCCGGGATGATATCGGGCAATTGGCGTCTACTATTAACGGCATGCTGGATCGGCTCTCACTCTCTTTTCAGAAAATTAATCAATTTACGGCTGATGCTTCACATGAGCTCAGAACGCCGTTGACAATTATGCGGGGCGAGCTTGAATTAGCCTTGCGGGGGAATCGCTCGTCGGAAGAGTATCTTGAGGCTTTGGGCAGCAGTCTCGAAGAGGTCGAACGGATGTCAAGGATCGTTAATGATCTTCTCCTGCTTTCCAAAAGTGATATGGGGCAGGAGGTGATGCACCTTGATCCGGTTGACTTGCGTATTCTTTTGGTCAATTTACTTTCACATTTTAAAGTTCTAGCTGACGAACAACGGATTCAGCTCACCAGTGACTTAGAGGAGGTCGAAACAGTTTTTGGTGATCAGCTCAGGTTGCGGCAGTTGTTGGTTAATCTTTTAACCAATGCGATTCGCTATACATCAGCTGAAGGCAAAATCAACCTGGCTTTGAGAAATGTAGAGTCCGGGGTCGAAATTTCCGTTGCCGATACCGGAATCGGGATTCCGACTGAAGATATTCCTCGTATCTTCGACCGGTTTTATCGTGCTGACAAGGCGCGGAGTCGTCAATATGGTGGTAGTGGGTTGGGTTTAAGTATTGTTAAATGGATTGTCGACGCCCATCAAGGTACGATCAAGGTGGATAGTGTGGTCGGTGAAGGCAGCGTTTTCAGGGTCGTACTGCCAACTGAAAAAAAAGATGTCGGAAAGCAGGGAAATTAAGGAAAAATAATTTCTATCTAATACTCATATAATCTTCACCTGTTATATTCTTTTTATAGGAAACTCCTTTTCTTCCTTGTTTGACGGCTGACCCCTCCTCCTCCTTGTTTAGTTTGCTTTTGAATTAAATTTTTGGGATCAGCCAACCACCCCTTGACCATCAGGTTGGTCAAGGGGTGGTTTTTTTTGTAATTTTACTTAAACTTAGCGGTGTCAGGTTTGTCTGATTGCAACCCGGGATATCGGGTCATTTTCTTCCACTTCTTACGCAAAATTTTTATTTTTCCAGCACTCATTACACCAAAATTGCGAAACTCACTCGTACCTTGCTCAAACAGTCGCAATTTTCTGGCTGCATTCGCTGGGAAAAATAACAAAATTTTGCGAGACGTTGCAGAAAACAACCCGATATCCCTAGATTCATAGCAAAGTAAGATACTAACCGAACAGCACTGACTTAAACCATTGTAGTGGAGGTTTTTTATGAAGTTTTTTTTCCGGTTTAGATATTTCTCACATTTGTCTGCACTCTTAACGATTGGCCTATTGATGGTTTGTGCTGTTGACCTGGTGATTGCCGCACCGATGCCGCCAACCTTTGCCCCGCTGGTGGCCGAACTGACTCCGGCGGTAGTCAATATCAATACCGAAAAACGACTTACTTCCCGTGGTGGGCGCGGTTTTGATTTTCCCGGACATGGTTCGCGGGACTCTTTTGAGGATTTTTTCGGTCGTTTCTTTAATCAATTTGACGGTCGTCATCGGCGTTCTCAGCCACGGGCTATGAAAAGTCTTGGTTCCGGGTTCATTATTAGTGCGGATGGCTATATTTTGACCAATAATCATGTTGTCGAAAATGCTGATGCGATCAAAGTAACCCTATCTGACAAAAAAGTTTACGACGCCCATCTTGTGGGCCGGGATGAAAAGACCGATCTGGCGATTTTGAAGATTGATGTTGACCACGATCTGCCGGCCGTAAAGCTGGGGGATTCGAGTCAGCTTGAGGTTGGTGATTGGGTGATCGCTATCGGTAATCCTTTCGGTTTGGCTCGAACCGTCACCGCCGGTATCGTCAGTGCCCGGGGCCGGGTTATCGGCTCGGGTCCCTATGATGACTTTATTCAGACCGATGCTTCAATCAATCCCGGAAATTCCGGCGGGCCGCTGTTTAATCTCCAGGGTGAAGTCGTCGGGATTAACACGGCAATCGTTGCCAGTGGACAGGGTATCGGATTCGCAATCCCGGTTAATATGGCCAAAGACCTTTTGCCGCAACTCAAAACCGGTAAAGTCTCTCGTGGTCGACTCGGCGTTTACATTCAAGAGGTGACGCCGGAGTTGGCTGCCTCTTTCGGTCTTGATGAAAAACATGGTGCGGTTATCTCTCAGGTTATCGACGACAGCCCGGCGGCGCGCGCCGGTTTGCAGGTAGGTGACATTATTTTATCGGTAGATGAGCAAAAAGTGGAAGAGATGCGGCGCCTGCCGCGGATGGTGGCTGCTAAAAAGCCGGGAACCAAAGTGAAACTTAAGGTTTTGCGTATGGGTGAAATTCTCAAGATTAATATTGTTCTGGATGATCTTGAAGGTGAAAATGAAGAGTATTCACAGAGCGCTGATGATCGCCTGGAGGATTTAGGTCTGACCATGCGTCAGTTGACGCCGGAACTGGCGGCCCGTCAGCGTTTGTCGGTTGAGCAAGGCGTAATTATCAGTCGTCTTGATCCTGAGGGCCTGGCGGCTGGTGCCGGACTGCAGGCAGGTGATGTTGTCTTGATGCTCAATAATAGCAAAATTGAAACAGTCAGGGACTTTAAAAAAGCTATGCAAGAGGGTCAAGCTCAGCCTTACCTCCGGTTTTTGGTGCAACGCCGGCAGAGCCGTCTTTTTGTAGTTGTCAAACTGGGTAAATAATATGACAATTGATGATAACTCATGGTGGTCACTGACTTGTACTCCGGCTGCCGGAACTGAAGTAAGGTCGCAGTTGGAGGATCTACTTTACTCGGTCGGCTGCGGGGGGATTTGGGATCATACAGCAATGATTGGTCAAGGAGAAAATTGTCCGGGGAATCCGGAAGCCTCCCTCCTGACAGCCTATTTTCCGGGTGGAATGCAGCCCTTTTTGGCGCAACTCTCTCAGCAATTAGAGAGCCGTAATCTGGTTTCCGACAGACCCCGGATTCAAGCTGTTGAAAATGAGGATTGGCTTGATGGCTGGCGCAAAAACTTCACTCTGACTCCGTTGACGGCACAAACCTTGGTCGTGCCGTCCTGGCAGGAGTTGCCGGCGGCGGAGACCCGTTTAGGGATTAAAATTTATCCGGGACAGGGTTTCGGTACCGGAACCCATGAAACCACCCGTCTGGCCGCGAGTTTTTTAGAGAATGAGTTAAGGGACGATGTGGGGGCAGATATCCTGGATGTTGGCACCGGCAGCGGTATTTTGTCCATCTTGGCGGCCAAGAGAGGGGCTTCTCGCATTCTTGCCCTTGATATCGATGAAGAGGCTCTGGTTAATGCACGGGAAAATTGTGCCCATAACCGGGTTTGCGATCAGGTCATTTTGGATAGCTGTCCGCTAACTGAGGTGCAGGAGAAATTTACTCTGATTGTTGCCAATATTATCGCTCCCGTGCTTTTGCAACTGGCTCCTGAATTTCCGCGTCTTTTAAAACCCGGTGGCCGCCTGATTCTTTCAGGGATTCTTGTCGATCAGCTTCCGGAGTTGAAAAAAAACTACGCTGATCTCGGCCTCCTTATCAAGTCAACTGAAACCATGGGAGAGTGGACTGCTTTTGTTTGTGAAAAAAGAGTAACTATTCAGCGTAAGTAGAGAAGCATCGTATATTGATGGATTTCAGTGAATTCTGGGGACATAACTTGATTCTCCGCAGGAAATCGGGATTGTGTACCCTGAATTTACGGGTTAGCTGAATAGTTGCCAAAAAAGATTGTAATTTTTTGCTTTTAGTGGTTTTTGCGGTTGACAAGCTGAAATAATTAGGTTAAAAGACGCCTCCGATTCGCGACGGAGATATTCTGTTGACCAGAATCACCATATGCGTCCCCATCGTCTAGCCTGGCCCAGGACACCGCCCTTTCACGGCGGCGACAGGGGTTCAAATCCCCTTGGGGACGCCAATAAAATTAAACGCCCGGTAAAGCTTAGAACTTTTGTTAGTTTTAAGGGTTGCCGGGCGTTTTTGTTTTATCTGAAGCTTTTTCCATATTACTGTTGCTTATATGAGAAGAGTTTCTTGCTATATAGGGAACCTTTCGTGTATGAAGCCCCGCATGCGTAATGAAACTATAAAAAAAGGCGGTTTTGACAGTGCCGCTCCAGGATGTTGTCAGAGAATAGCAATTTTTTCTCAGATCGAGGCATGTGAGAAAAATTATTGGAGGTATACACTAAGTATTCCGAGGATAATTTTTTGAGCATAACGAAGATATGGGGAAAAAGGGCATTCTCTGACAGCACCCTGGGTTGGCTGGTTCGTTTTTGGGCTCTGGCAGCCTTTTTTTATTGGCTTGATCACTCATCTTGGTTTAAAGCCCTGGTGGTTGCCCCTTATGCCCGTCTTTCAGCTTCGGTAACCGCTCATCTTTTGACTTTGTTGGGGGTTGGGTTCCAGATTCAAGGAACTTCGCTGACGGTTTCCGGCAAGGTTTTTGTGGTTGCCGATAGCTGTACCGGAAGCTTTGTTTTTCTTCTTCTGGCCGCGGTAATTATCGCTTTTCCCGCCTCTTGGAAAGAGAAATTAATCGGGCTTGCGGCCGGTCTGTTCACCGTAGTTTTTCTCAACCTTTTTCGAACTTTGATGATAGTGTTAGTGGCGGCCCGTTTCTCCGGTTCATTTTGGGGGCTGCATATCATTGTCGGTCAGGCTCTGATCATTGCCGGAACTTTGGCGGTCTTTGTCTGGTGGGCTCAAGGGGTGGGGAGGGGGCGTTCAGTTCTGCCCATAAACAGTCGTCGTCTGTTTATGGGTGTGGTTCTCTATGTGTTAGGTTTTCTGTTCAGTTATGGACTTTATACTCTCTTCTTAAACAGCCCGGCCGGAACCTGGTTTAAAGATTTGGTTATTCGTCATGCTGCGGTCGTTCTCGGGCTTTTTACCGAGACCACGCAACAGGGGCAGGTTATCAATACGGCCCGAAATTCGATCAGGGTTATCCACGACTGTTTGTCGAGTCCCGTGCTGGTTCTTTTTCTGGCCGCATTTTTTATTTTACCACTCTCCTGGCCCCGGCGTTTATTACTCTACGGAGCCTGTTTTTTTCCCCTATACTATTTTTATCACGTCGGTCGCACCGTGGTTGCTATCTGGTTTATGGCCGGGGGCCGGGATGCTAACTTTGCCTATAATTTTTTCGGTCAAGTCGCATTGGTTAAAGCTCTGCTTCTTTTTTCCGTCTATTATTGGGCCGGACAGCGTAAAGTTGCAGCTATCGGTCGCCAGCTTATTCTCTTGCTTGTGTTGCTCATTCCCGCTGCCGCACTAGTTCTGCTTGTCGGCTGGTTCTGGCAAGATTGCGGATTGCCGTTTTTGGCATCATTTGCAGGCGCTTCCGAAGAACTGTATGATCCGGGTCGGATTGTCAGCTTGATGCCGCTTTTTCACACTTTTGCCTGGCTGCTTCTGGTGATGACAACCCCGCTTTGGAGCTGGAAGCAACGTGGTGGATGGGCTCTTGCCGGGGGCTTGGGGTTAAATCTCTTTTTTGCCCTTTTGGTTATAGTTTTGCTTGTTTTAGGGCTGGCCCCGCATCCCTGGTTGATAAAATCAATTAATGTTGCTTTGCCCTTTGTTGTCTATTTTGGGGTTGTTTCTCGAATACCCGACCCCTGAGAACTTAATTAGCTGGGATGCCCAGGTCTTTGGCGATGACATCCTCAATAAATTCAAGCATGGTCATGCCGTTTTTATAGGGGTTTCTGATGTTGGCGTTGATCTTGTCTGAAGCGATGAGCTCTTCACCGTTGCCGATCAGAGCCCATCCTTTCAGCTTGTAAGTTAAGATCAAATCTTCTTCCAGAGCGTAGCGTTTCACTTGGTCTGACATATTGGCTTTACCTCTTTGAAAAATTATTTTATAAGGGGAACATGATTCTCTATTTGATTCTCTATAGTAGTGTTAGTTGGGGAAAAGCGCAAGACAGTAGTTTTACCTTTTTTGATTTATTGTAATGATCTACTCTTATGCCAGTGATGAAAACTGTCCTTTTCCGATAAAGGCTTTGGTGCATGAATTTGCTAATGGTGATCTGCTCGTAACCGTTGAGGGCGGGGTAAGTCATATCGGTGCCGTTGGGCTCAGTCAGCCGCGTCCGAGTTTGAGTTCACCTGGCCGACAACGGGCCTCGACGTCACTTATTACAGTGTGTGGTCATCGTGAGGATGAACTTGTCAAAGAGATGAGTGATTTGCTTGTTGCGGCTACCGGGCGCACTGTGGTGTTAGTCGCCGGGATTCATTTTCCCAAGCTTTTGCGAGAGGATCTCGGGCGTTTGCAAGAAGAGTGGCAATTGATTGCAGAGCAGATCGGCAAAGTTTTTAAGGCGGAAGATGATGTCTGAATCGGCAGTTGTAAAACCTCTTATTGTTGGTATCAGTGGAGCCTCGGGAGCCCTCTACGCAATTCGACTGCTTCTGGCTTTGCAGGATATTAAAGAGATCGAAACTCATTTGGTTATCTCTCCGGCTGGAGAGCAGCTCGTCAGGCATGAGGGGGCAATGCCGCTTGATGAAGTTTTGGCTCTGGCTGATTTTTATTATTCGCCGGATGATTTTTTTGCCCCGTTGGCGAGTGGTTCGTTTTCGGCTGCCGGAATGGTGATTGTTCCCTGCTCAATGAAACGGCTTTCCGGTATTGCCAATTCGTATGGTGACGATCTTATGGGTCGGGCCGCAGATGTTATGCTTAAGGAGCGCCGCCGTCTGGTACTGCTGGTTCGCGAAACTCCTCTGCATAGTGGTCACCTTGAATTGATGCTTAAGGTGAGTCGCTTAGGGGGGGTGATTATGCCGCCGGTGCCCGCCCTTTATCAAAAACCGGCTACCATTGTTGAGATGGCTGATCAGACTGTCGGTCGTATCCTTTCACTTTTTGATATTACAACTAAACTTTATCAACCCTGGGGAGAAAAAGGAATAAAAAATGAGAAAAAACCGGTTCAATAGTTCAGGACGGATTCTGGTAATTATATTTTGTTGTTTGTGCGGTGCTCTCTTTTTCCGACCACCTGTGGTTCAGGCCGGTGGCGGTAATTCTTACCCTCTGGGGGCGGAAGCCTTTATGGTCGGGGCTTTTCCGCCGCCGGGTGTTTATCTGATGAACTACACCTATTACTATACGGCCGATGAGCTTAAGGATGATAATCGCAATAATAATCCGCTTTTTGATGATGTTACGGTTTGGGCTGATGTTGTGCGGGGTATCTGGATCAGTGATTTTCAGATTCTTGGAGGTAATTACGGCCAGCACCTCTTTGTCCCTTTTCTTAATGTCGATCTCGATTTTAAAGCCCCGGTCGGCCCCAAGATGAAACGTGGCTACAGTGATACCGATATTCCTTATGTGATCTACAGCCCCTTCCTTCTGGGTCATCACTTTCTCAAAGGGACATTGCATACTGCCCTCTCTCTGGTCGACATCTATATTCCGACCGGTCAGGACGATGATAATCTAGCCGGAGTCGGGCACAACTTCTGGACCTTCGAGCCCGCTTTTGCGATTACCTGGATGCCGGGCCCTTTCGAGTTTTCGGTTAAGATGATGTACGATTTTAACACCACTCAGGATGATTGTCCGACCCCTTACGGTTTTAACGTCGACCGCGATCCGGGCGATGAATTTCACTGTGATTTCAGTGCTTCATTCGGGCTTAGTAAAAGTTTGCGGATCGGGCTTAGCGGTTACTTTTATCAGCAGGTTACTGACGATGATTATGATATCGACAAAACCTTGCCGCCCCCGGTACAGGCGCTTTTAAAAGATGATGAAGGCAACCACAGTTCAGTCTGGTCCTTAGGGCCGGGAATCTGGTATAACTATAAAAACCTCTTCTTCTCTTTGCGTAGTCAGTTTGAATTTGAAGCCAAAAATAAAACAGAAGGGGTTAATGTTTGGGGCAAAATTACGTATGCTTTTTAGTAGCTTTGCATATTAATGGCGTAAAAAAGGGAGGGGGACACAATTAGTGTCCCCCTCCCTTTTTTGTTACTAACTAGTTAAATGTAGTTCTTTATTCGTAGATTCCGGCGGCAACAGCAATATTCTGGCCCGGTACCTTGTAGACATAGGTGGCTTTTTTACTTGGTTTTTTCTCGCCTGGCTTGGGCCACATGTAGTTAACCCAGCCTTCGCCGGTAGGTGATTTGGCGGCTTTTAGGAGCTCGACAAAAATCATGGTGCCTTCGACATCTTTCAGGGCCATGAGGTTTTTGCCGATTAGTGCCGGTTTGATCGGGTGAGCCAGGATCACGCCGGTTTCGGAATCCAAAGCGAAAATATAGGTATCTTTCCAGACGAATGGCCCAGGGTTGGCATTGATTTCTGTAAAGGCTGCATCTGCACCTTTTTTTACCACCAGATCGGCGGCTTTTTTACTCATGCTGACACACTCATCCTTGGTTGCGGAGTCGCCGGCAAATGCGAGGCCACTGAAGGCGATCATGGAACATACTAAAAGGGTTGCAATAAGAAGCTTTTTCATGGTTTTTCTTCTCCTGTTTTTGTTAAGTTAGTTGAGCATCTAGATCGATCAAATTTTCCGAAAAAAGTACCTCCTTCTCTTTAAATTTTAAACTGCTTGACTATTTTTTCAAGTTGATCGGCGAGGTTGCTGAGGTCGGTTGATTGCAGGTTTACCTGTGAACTGCTATCGGTAAGTTCCTGGGTTGCCGTGGTGACCTCAGCGATTTCACTGGCAATCTCTGCGGCGACGGTTGAAGTCTGGGAGATGTTGTCGTTTACTTCATTTAAGTTTTGTGAAACCCCAACAACATTGTCGGAGATTTCCCTGGTGGTTGCCGACTGTTCTTCGATTGCGGCCGCAATCGTTGAAACAATGTCGTTGACTTCGTTGACTTTAACGGTGACGGTTTCAATTTCGTCAACCGTCCCTTTAGTTGAGTTTTGAATACTCTCAACCCGTTCCTGAATCTCTCCGGCGGCGTTAGCAGTTTGTTGCGCCAGTTCCTTAATTTCATTGGCAACTACGGCAAAGCCTTTACCGGCTTCGCCGGCGCGTGCAGCCTCAATAGTTGCGTTTAAGGCGAGAAGGTTGACCTGTGAGGAGATTGAGGTGATAGTTTCAATAACTTTACCGATTTCCTGTGCGGCTCCACCCAATTTGTTGACCTGCTCGTTAGCACTGTTGGTCTGGCTTACGGATTCAATGGTTATGGTGCGGGCTTTGGCGGTGCTGTCGGCAATTTCATTGATAACCGATGTCATCTCCTGGATTGAAGTCGCAGTAATATTGATGTTACCGGTGGCCTGACCCGTGGTGTCGGCAATATTTCCGGTGTTGCTGCTCATCTCTTCAGCAGCGGTAGCAACGTTGCTGGCCTTATTTAAGACCTGTTCGGCCCCGGTAGACATCCCGGTAGAGAGTTCTGAGAGGTTTGTGGCTGAGTTTTTGAGCAGGTTGACCTGTCCGGCAACCTCAGTAATAATAGTCTGTACCTTGTCGATAAACTGGTTAAACCAGCTCGCCAGCTCGCCGATTTCATCCCGGCTTTTTATTTCCAGGCGACTGGTCAAATCACCTTCGCCTTCTGCGATATCTTTAAGCATGTTTACGGTGTTGCTGATCGGCTTGATAATTGTGATAATGATCATTGTGCCGACTAGAAGCATGGCGGCCAAGCCGATTAAGGCGACAATTATGCCGGTTAAGCGACTGGTTTTGTTGCTTTTTTCAATGCTATCTTTGGTTAGTTCAACTATACGGCTGGATGCGGTCTGAATCTCACCGCCATTAACGCTTAATTTTTTCAGGAGTTCCTGTTTGCTGCTCCAGGTTTTGAAGAGTAGATCCTCTTGCTCTTTGTTGGTTGCCATCAAGACGAAGATCCGGTCTGCGGAATTATTTAGCTCTTCTATTTTGGCAAGACTCAAGAGATCTTTGGTTTCGCCAATCAATTTCTTGAGCTTTTCCGCAAAATCATGGGTATGTCCTTGATAACTTTTGGTGTCACCAAAAATGAAGAGGTTCAAAAGATTGACGGTTTTGATTCCGTCAAAAGAGATGAAATCTTTCATTTTAGTGCGTACCAGCTGCTCTTCCGTCGAGATAAATTCGCCTTCCATAAGCATCATGGTTTCTCTTTCATCTATTCCGCTTATGGTTTTATTGAGGTTGGCAATGATAGTGTCGTCAGTCTGTTTGAATTTGGTTCTGGTTTCGGTCAACAGGTTTAAAGTTTTGGAGGTTTGACTAAATATTGCCGCATGCTCACTGCTTTGTGAAACAATTTGTTCTACAACCCCCAGGATCTCTTGGTTGTCGGTGGTACTTTTTATTGTCGACAGGGTCGTCTGCATATCATTCTTCAGAGTTTCGATAGAAGAGAGCAACTCTTTATTGTTAGAGGCAATGAATTGTTCTTCGAGCATCATTGATTTGAGAATAATCTGGGCAATCATTTGACTGTTGCGGCCAACTTCAATGTTCTGGTTTTTTTGCAGGTCAAAAATGATGTTGGTGGCTGTGATGATGAGCATCCCGGCGATACCCAGTAACATTAGAGAGATGATTTTAGCGCGAATACTGGTGAAGATTGAAGTTTTCATGTGAACGGTGTTTTCCTTTTTTTGTTGAGATTGTCAGTGGTTACCGTTATAGTGTAACGCCGACCACCTGTTTTTATGTGTGGTTGCCACCACTTTTGAGTTACGATAGTAAATGTATAGACCATTAGATCCTGTTGTAGTGCGGACTATCATAAGTTTACTACATTAGTCAATATATGGAACTACCTTGATTTATCAAAAAGTGTTACTTTCATCTTTTTTTGAGTTATCATCTTCTTTAGCAATATAGTTCATCTTTGTAGCAAGGTTTGCTGACAGGTTAAATCTGTGTTAAATAAAAACCCTGTTTGTGCTAAGTCATTCGTTTTTCATGACAGGAAGAAGTTCTGGGTGTAGACAACGGTCGTGGTGGGTTGATAATGATCTCTTTTCGTAGAATTTTTCTGGTCTGGTTTCTTGTTCTGTTTGTGCTCTTTCCGAGTTTTGCGGCTCAGGGTTCCGGTTCCGTTGGAGGTGGCAGGCAAAAAATCCCCTTTCTCCAGGAAGATGATCTTTCGTTAATTCGTGACAAGATAATTAGCAATGGTTACAATTTCACTGTTTCTAGTAATTGGGTCGTTGAGCTGTCTCGGGAACGACGTGCGCGCTTGCGCACACGTCGTTACCCAACCTCTCCCCGGCGCGAGCGTAGCGTTTCCGGACTCGGGCCTTTGGCGGCTTATATGGGTCGTTCTCTGCCGGATCGATTTGACTGGCGCAATGTCGATGGGTGTAGATATATTGGGCCGGTGCGTCACCAAGGCAGCTGTGGCTCCTGCTATGCTTTTGGTGCCTGTGCTGCAGCCGAAGGGACGTACAATCTTGCGACAAAAAACTATAATGAGAACTGTGTAGACTTTTCTGAGGCCTTTATAACTTTTTGTCTCGATTCTTTTTACGGAGGGTTTGATGGTTGTCGCGGTTCTGATTATGAATATGAGGAGCTTGACGCCCTGATTCGTGAGGGGGTTTGTTGCGAAGAGCTTTTTCCATATGATCCTTTAGCTGTCAACTGCCCGCTTGAGTTGACTGTACCCACCGTTAAATTTGATTCCTGGCATCGTCTGCCTTGTAATGATATGGTCGCGATCAAGACGGCGATTCGTTTTTTTGGCGTGATTGATGTTTCAGTTTTGACCAATCCTGCCTTTGATGCCTATGAGAGTGGAATTTATGAAGATTCAGTGACGCTTTGTCAGGATGTCTATGATGGTCCCTGTTATTATGCCGCCACAGATCATGTTGTGGCTCTGGTTGGTTGGGATGATAACGGGGGTGATGGGTACTGGGTTTTGCGAAATTCCTGGGGCGCGGATTGGGGTGAAGGTGGCTATATGAGAATAAAATATCGTGCGGCTCACGTAGCCTGTGCGGCCTGTTACCTGGTTTTCACGGTTGACCCGCCACCTGTGCCGGTTAAACCGGTTGACATTACACCATGGTTGCCGCTGCTCTTGAGTGGTAAGTAATTTTCAAAGTAACTTCTAAGTAACGATTTGTAAGCATTTGAAATTACACAACTGCTTTTTGCGGTTGCGGCACCATTTCAAAGCCCAAATTTTTTGCTTTTTTATGTAAATTTTTGATTATTCGTTCACGGTATT
>JAYEGS010000153.1:0-3241 GCA_034659215.1 Pseudomonadota bacterium
ATGATACGGAAAATCCGATTATGCTTGATGAGATGTTGACGTCTCTGGGTGCTGAAAGTCGCAATTGGTCTTTTAAAACTGATTGTTGCGGAGGGAGTCTGACCATCAGTAAAACCGAACTGGTTGAAAATATGGTGAATCGACTCATGCGCATGGCCCGGGAGGCCGGGGCCAACTGCCTGGTTACGGCCTGTCCGTTATGTATGGCTAATCTTGATATGCGGGCTCATGAAGACGTGCAGTTACCGACCTTCTATTTTACCGAGTTAATAGGTTTGGCATTAGGTCTTGAAGGGCCTGAAAACTGGTTCGGACTGCATAATATTGATCCTTTACCACTTATTAAATCACTGAAGCTACTGTAGGGCATCAATTATGGAAGCAAAACTGATCAAAAAGGCGGCGTTAGGCGACATCGTCAAGAAAATAGCCGGACAAAAACCGGTCTATGCCCCGGTCAAAGAGGGGAGTAAGGTTCATTTCAAGTTTTTAGCGAAAGGGGAGAGTGCATTTTTGGATTATGCCAACACGGTTAATGCTCCGAAAAATCTCTTTTTTCCGCAAACTGAAACCTTGATGCACTATACCAAAACGGCCCGCGGCAGCGAGCTTGTTGAAGAGACTGAAACCTTCGGCGAGATGGTTCTTTTCGGGGTTCGTCCCTGTGATGTTCGCAGCTTCAAACTCCTCGACATGGTTTTTGACCAAAAGCAGTACAGCGACCCTTACTATGTTGAGAAGCGAGAAAAAACCACGATTATCGCTCTGGCCTGCCGCCAACCCCAATATTCGACCTGTTTTTGCACGTCGGTCGGCGGCCATCCGGCTCAAGCTGAAGGCGCTGATATCCTGATTTCAGAACTTGATGATGATTGTCTGGTGGAATTCTTAAGCCCCAGAGGCGAGAAACTGGTTAAACTTTTTGGTGATTTAAGGGCTGCCGATGAGCAGGCTCTGAGCCGTAAAAAAGAGTTGTCCGATGAAGCTGAGGCGGCAATCAAGTCACATATTCCGGCGACCGAAATCAAAACCTGGCTTGATAGCAATTTTGAGCACCCATTCTGGGATAGTATTCATCAAGGTTGTCTTGCTTGCGGTACCTGCAGCTATCTTTGCCCCACCTGCCACTGTTTTGACATTCGTGATGAGGCCCAAGGTGATGACGGTATTCGTCTGCGGACTTGGGATTCCTGCATGTATTCCATCTATTCCCAGGAAACTTCAGGTCATAACCCGAGACCGGGCCAAAAACAGCGCTGGCGGCAGCGGTTGATGCATAAGTTTAAATACTATGTCGACAATTACGATGCTATTTCATGTGTTGGTTGCGGACGCTGTGTGATGAGCTGTCCGGTTAATACTGACATTAGAAAAATTGTCAACGATATTGCCCAATTATAAGTTTCTGGAGAGTTTGAAAACTATGCAAAAAAATCCCTATATTCCCGCTCCGGTTAAAATTGAAAAAATTATTACCGAGGTCGAGACCAAGGATATCAAAACGTTTCGTCTGACTTTCCTGAATCAGGAAGATAAGGAAGCTTTCGCCTACCTGCCGGGTCAGTTCGCAGAACTTTCCATATTTGGAAAAGGGGAGTCGCCGATCGGTATCGCTTCATCACCAACCGATCCCGACTATATTGAGTTTACCGTCCAGAAAGCCGGTGTCGTGACCACCGCTTTACACGAGTTTGAAGAAGGGGCATTGATGGGTGTCCGCGGTCCTTTAGGCAACTCCTGGCCACTTGACTACCTTAAGGGCAAAGATATCGTATTGGTTGGTGGTGGTTTTGCCTTTACGACGATCAGATCGTTAATCAAATACATGCTCGATGATCGACATCGAGCTGATTTTGGAAAGATTACTGCCGTTTACGGGGCCAGGAATCCCGGTCTTTTACTCTATCGCGATGAATTGGCTCTCTGGCAGGAACGTGATGATATCGATATGCATGTTACCGTAGACAAAGGGGATGAGAACTGGACGGGACAAGAGGGTTTTGTCCCGACCGTTTGCCAGGATGTCGCACCCTCTTCAGATAATGCGGTTACGCTTATCTGTGGTCCGCCGATCATGATTCGGTTTACGCTGCCGGTCTTTTTCGATCTCGGCTTCTCGAAAGATAATATCTACACCTCTTTGGAGATGAGAATGAAATGCGGAATTGGTAAATGCGGCCGCTGCAATGTCGGTAGTAAGTATGTTTGTCTGGATGGTCCGGTTTTTTCTTTAGCAGAGCTTGACAAACTGACCCCGGAATATTGATAATGTATAACTTTAACTATCTCTTTTAAGTATTTAAATACTTTTATATTGAGGCGTCCAATTTTACGGGCGCCTTTTTTTTGGAGATTTTCTTTACTCAGTATCAGCAGTGTCCGGTTTGCTATTTGCAACCCGGGATATCTGGTTATTTTCTTCCACTTCTTACGCAAAATTTTTATTTTTCCAGCGCTCATTACGCCAAAATTGCGAAACTCGCTCGTACCTCACTCAAACAGTCGCAATTTTATGGCTCCATTTGCTGGGAAAAATAACAAAATTTTGCGAGACGTTACAGAAAACAACCCGATATCCCTAGATTTTTTTGCCAAGCAAGTTGCTAACCGGACAGTACTGACTCTGGACACCTTAATTAAAAAAACATTTTGACCTTTTGAGTAAAATACAGTTATTAGCAGATTGATTGATATTTGCTCTAAAACTTATAGATAACGAAAACAGGGTGCTTGATTTTGTATCTTTTTAATAGTGAAATAGTAAACAACCAGAAGCTGACACAAAATATTTTCCGCTTACGCCTTAAGGCGGCAAATGATTTTTGCCGGGCGGCAACGCCGGGGAAATTTGTCATGCTCGGCAGCGATGACAGCCTCTTTGATCCGCTTCTGCGCCGGCCCTTCGGTATTTGTCGTTGGGGTGCGGACTGGTTTGAAGTGATTATCAAGGTTGTTGGTAAAGGGAGTTTGCAGTTGAGCAAACTCGAAAAAGGGGCTTCAGTGGCCATTCACGGACCTTTAGGCAATGGTTATCCGATTAATCAGCCGAAAAACGACCAAAAAACTCTCTTTTTGATCGCCGGTGGTATGGGCATCGCATCTATCGCTTCATATCTCTTTTCCGCCCTTGATCGTAAGCAATCTTTAATCAGAACCTTTTTACTTTATGGGGCTGCAAACTATTCAGAACTGGTTCTGCTCAACGAACTGACAGCCGCCGATGCTTTTGGGTTGCAACTCC
>JAYEGS010000154.1:0-3225 GCA_034659215.1 Pseudomonadota bacterium
AGGGTAAAGCTGTCGAAGGCAAGGTAAAAATCACCCTTCCCGACAACAGCGATTATCGCTATTGGGGTGAGGTGAATTTTACCGACCCACAATTAAATCCCAAAACCGGAACCTTTGCCGTGCGAGCTTCAGTGCCCAATCCTGATCGGGAGTTATTACCAGGCCAATACACGCAAGTACAATTAGTATTAGACATCATCCCCAAGGCTGTCGTTATTCACGAAAAATCAATCCAGATAGAACAGGGAGGAACCTATGTCATGATCGCTATGCCTGATGGAACTGCCGAGCGCCGATTTATTGTTACGGGAGCTCGCCATGAAGCGGAAGTCGTGGTCGATTCAGGGCTCGCTGCAGGAGAAAAAATCATCTCTGAAGGTTTCCACAAGGTAATACACGGCCAGCGAATCCGCACTATCAGTGCCGAAGATTATAGCAAACGTTTAGAAGAAGAGAAAGCCGCGCTATTGGAGGAGTCTACTCCTACCTCCGTCAACTCCGACAAAAAAGGCGGCCATCAATGATTGCTCATTTTTTTATTCGCAGACCGGTCAGCGCGGCAGTTATATCGATCTTGATTACCATCGTAGGATTGATTTCGCTCTTCACCTTACCGATTGATCAATACCCCTACATCAGCCCTCCTTCCGTAAAGGTCAGCACCTCTTTCCCCGGAGCAACCGCAATTACTGCAGCTGAATCAGTCGCAACCCCCATTGAACAGGAGCTTAACGGCACCCCCAACATGATTTACATGCGCTCTTCCAGTTCAAAAAGCGGCAGCGTCGGAATCACAATTACTTTTGATGTTGGGACTGATCCGGATTTGGCCGCAGTCGATGTCCAGAATCGAGCTAAGCAGGCCGATTCCGATCTGCCCACCGATGTCATGCAGGAGGGCGTCAACGTAGAAAAAGAAGCTGCCGTAGAGCTGCTTAAAATGGCTTTAACCTCAACTGAGGCAAAATATAATGACATCTACCTGTCAAACTATGTAACAATTAATATTGCGTCGGCTCTGCGGCGCATCCCCGGCGTTGGTCGTACTCGCAATACGGGGGCTCGCAGCTATTCAATGCGAATCTGGTTAAAACCCGATTTAATGGCAAGTCATGGCTTAACCACGGGCGATGTTATAAGCGCTATACGTGAACAAAATGCTGAAGCGGCCGCCGGCTCGCTGGGCTCTCAACCCAACAAGGAAAACATCAGCCAGTCCTATCCCATAACCACCCAAGGTCGACTCACCCAAGCAAGTGAATTTCAAGATATAATAGTGCGTGCTGATCCGTCAGGTGCCATGATTCACCTTCGTGATATTGCCCGGATTGAGTTGGAAAGCTCCGCCTATACTCTCGAATCCAAACTTGACGGTAGGGCGGCATCAATATTACAGGTATACCTTACTCCCGGAGCCAATGCACTGGCGGTTGCAAAAGAAGTTAAACAAGTTATGGCCAAGCTCGCAACCGGATTTCCCCAGGGAATTGAGTGGCAAATCTGGTATGACGGTTCATCTTTCATTAAAGCCGCTATTTTAGAGGTTCTTAAAACATTTGCCGCAGCCCTCATATTGGTAATGTTGGTAGTCTATCTGTTCCTCCAGAATTGGCGGGCGACCCTTATTCCTGCACTGGCTGTCCCGGTTTCCATTATCGGTACTTTTTCAGCCATGTCCGTTTTTGGCCTGACCCTCAACACGGTAAATCTTTTAGCTCTCGTCCTTGCCATAGGTATTGTCGTTGATGATGCTATAGTTGTAGTCGAAGGTGTAGAGCGAATCATGAGCGAAAAAGGAGCCGATGCCGCAACCGCTACGGCTGAAGCTATGACGGAATTGACCGCACCATTAGTGGCTCCTTCTCTGGTTTTAGCGGCAGTTTTTGTGCCCGTTGCTTTTCTTCCCGGTATCAGTGGCATTCTCTACCGCGAATTTGCCGTCGCCATAACCGTCTCGGTTCTTATCTCAACCATTGTCGCATTAACCCTGAGCCCGGCCTTGTGCGCCATCTTAATGGATGGTTACAATCAGTCGTCATCCGGCTGGCTGAAACAGATGTTTGCACGTTTTAACAAGGGGCTCGACTACGGTTCAATTCGATACACTCAAATTGTCTCCTGGACTCTGGAGCGATATAAGCGCACCCTTCTCTGTTTTCTGGTTTTATTGATTGGAACTTTTTTTCTCTTTAAGTACCTGCCTTCGAGTTTTATGCCGGCTGAGGATCAGGGTCGGTTTTTCGTCGATCTGGAATTACCTGATGGAGCATCAGTTAATCGTTCAAAGAAAATTGCCGACAGAGCTCAAATGCTTGTGCAACGACATCCAGCCGTCGCCCATGTCTTCAGTTTAGCTGGAGAAAGTAAACGTTCAGGCGGCAACGAAGCGGATTCTACCCTGGAAGTCGTACTCAAAGATTGGCCGGATCGTACCGACTATAAAGTAGACCGGGTCATGCGCGAGGTGCAACCGGAACTTAAAAAAATATTAGAAACCAAAACGAGGGTTTTTAAACCTTCGGCGGTCGCCGGTCTGGGCAACAGCAACGGAGTTGAGTTGATCTTGCAGGATCGAAGCGGTACTAATTGGCATCAGCTTCAGGATATCGCTCAACGACTGGCCTATCGAGTTCAACAACATCCGGCCGTTAATAACATGTCAACAGATTTTAAATCTGAAATCCCTTTGTATAAACTTAAAGTAGACAGATCTCTAGCCAAGGCAATCGGGGTTCCCCTGGACGACATCTATAGCACCATGCGAACTTTCACCGGATCCAGTAATGTTAATGATTTCAACTTGTTTGGTCGGGTGTATAAAGTAAAGATTCAGGCCGAAGGAGAATACCGTGATCGCCCGGCGGCAATAAAGAGCTACTATCTACGTTCCAACAGCGGTGACATGGTTCCTATAAGCACCCTCGCCGACCTAGACTTTACCACGGGGCCATCTTCCGTGATTCGTTATAACATGTTTACCGGGGCCGGCATGGTCGCTGAACCGAATCCCGGTTATTCAACCGGGGATGTGATTGCGGTTATTGATGAAACCGCAAAGGAGATATTGCCGCCCGGAGTTGGCTATGAGTGGACCGGCTTAACTTTTCAGGAGATGCGCTCAAGTGGTCAAATCGGCATTGCCATGACCATGGCATTGGTTTTTGTTTTTCTGTTTCTTGCAGCCCTTTATGAAAGCTGGATTATCCCCCTGGCAGTTTTAATTAT
>JAYEGS010000155.1:0-3223 GCA_034659215.1 Pseudomonadota bacterium
CCGATGACTGGCGATTACCGGAATATCGACTTTTTCTTTAATGCTTCGGGAGAGATAAGAGAACGCCCCATGCGGCACGCAAGTCACAATCTGAGGCACCCGAGCTTCGTGCCAACCGACATTTATACACAACGCATCAACCGGGCCCTGAGCCAGAGTTTGAGCATATTCAACCAACTCCTGACGGCTGTTGCCGCCGGGCATAAAATCATTGCCGTTCATCCTGACGATCAAGGGATAATCAGAGCCTACGGCAGCACGAACCGCAGCCATAACTTCAAGCCCGAAGCGCATCCGGTTGGCAAAGCTGCCCCCGTAAGCATCGGTGCGCTGGTTGGTCAACGGCGAGAGAAACTCGGAAATCAGATAACCGGTACCGGAAAGTATTTCAACTGCGTCAAAACCGGCGGTTTTAACCCGTAGGGCGGCGCCGGCAAAGGCGGCAATAGTCTCTTTAATTTCATCAAGGGTCAACTCATGGGGCGTTTCCTGCGTCAGCCGCGAGGCTAGAGGTGAAGGTGCTACCGGCGATTTCCCGTTCAAGAAAAATGAAGGATTGTAGCGCCCGGCATGGTTGAGCTGCACCGCACTTTTGGCTCCGTTGTTTTTAATAGTCTCGGCCAGCCGGGTCAGGCCGGGAATAAAACTGTCTTTATGGGCACCAATATTCAGGGGACTGCCGGAAAGCTTATCGACAGTGGCAAAGCCGACACAAACCATTCCGGCCCCACCTTTGGCCCGAGGGGCATAAAAATTCAAAATCTGATCTGTAACTTCAAAGTTAACCGCCATCCCAAGGTGCATAGCCGGCAGATAGATCCGATTCTTTATCTCAAGCTGATTGATGGTGATGGGTTCAAACAATAAATCCTTCATTATGTCTCCTCTATTTTTTTGGATAATTTTATTGGGGCAGTGCCCGGTTCCAGGCTTGTAAAGATTGCCGTAGTAACTTTATAAAGCTTTACTCATTTTGTGCAAATTATACATCCTTGAAGACGTTACAAAGCTCATTAGAACGACATCTACACCTCGACCAAGACAACCTCGTGGGGTTAGGTCAAAGAGGCCGTAAACCTCATGGTTGAGCTTGGCTTCATGTTGGGTAATTTGTGGTGATATTCTCCACCTTTCAACCTCCGGCGCTATATCATAATCACCAAACTTTATCTAGCGCCACTTTTCAAAAATGAGAGAAGCTCCAGCATCAGATTATTAGTATCCCGGTATTTCTCAAGTTCGGCTCCGAGGATGGCGGTTTCGGACTGCACATATTTTGCCGGCAGGAGTTCGGCTCGGCAATGAGCGACAATCTCGCGGATCGATTCCGGGGTCATTTCCAAATGAAACTGCAAACCGATAACCGACCGACCAAGCTGAAATGCCTGGTTTTCACAGCCTTCACTGCGCGCAAGGCGGACGGCTCCTGAAGGAAGATCGAAAGTCTCACCGTGCCAGTGAAAAACTTCTATCGACGATGGGAAGTGAAAGATGGATCCGTTAGCAGGCTCAGCGCCTTCTACCGTAAACCATCCAATTTCCTTCTCGTGATTTTGGTATATCCGGGCGCCCATCGAACTCGCAATAAGTTGCGCGCCGAGACAAACTCCCAAGACCGGTATTCCTGACTGGATGACACTTCGAATAAATTGCTTCTCCTGAAGAAGCCAGGGAAACTCACCCTGATCATTAACACTCATGGGGCCGCCCATCACTATCAGGAGGTCAATTTCGTCGGGTTCCGGCAACCGGGCAGAGGTAAAAAACTGCGTATTCGTGACCTCATAACCGGCAGCACCAAGCCATGCTTTAATGCTGCCAAGCCCTTCGAATGGAACATGCTGTAGATAGTGCGCACGCATACGCTTTCCTTATTATTTCGATGTCTGTATTAAAAGTATGTTGCCCCAAAAATTCCGCTATTCGAGCCTGGTGAGTTAGGCCATTCCCAGTATTTGTTCTATTTCCGACTTCATTCTTTGAACACATTTCTTACCTTCACTTATCGCTTCATTCGCACGATAAAACTCTAGCAGCCCAATATGTGACAGCTTTGGAGAAAGCAAAATATCCGGAGGATCTCCGGCCATGCGACTCCTCGTAATTTTGTCTTGAGTAATGTTGACTGAACCAGCGATAGCTTCAAATAAGCTCGGGGGTTGATCATCAACCTTAGCGGCTGTAAATACCGAAGAGGAATATTCCCTAACCAAATCGGTTACTTTAGAAATAGCACCTGTATCTTGTTTTACTATCTTTTTTGACTTTTGAACATGTTTTCCGATAAGATCACCATTTAAATTTACTGCTATAACGATATCAGCCCCCAATGCACGACAGACCGAAACCGGAACAGGATTGACCAACCCACCATCTACAAGCCACTTATTATTTTTCTTTATTGCCGGGAATAGACCGGGTAATGAAATAGACGACCAAACGGCCTCCAGCACTGAACCTTTCGTCAACCATACTTCCCTACCAGTCTCTAAATCTGTTGCTATAGCTGCGTACTGATGTGAAAGACCTTCTATTACTGAATCATCACCGGCCACATATTCATTTAAAAAATGGTGCAGCCTTTTTGTATTTACAAAACCATTCAGAGAGGTATTAATGTTGAAAAACATTGCCGTCTTAATTTTTGTCAGTGAACATACCCAATTCTCTAGCTTCTCAAGATTATTTGCTACATATGATGCACCAACCAATGAACCAATGGAAGTACCACAAACAATGTTGGGCATTATTCCCATATCAGCCAGCGCAGAAATTACACCTATATGTGACCATCCACGAGAAGAACCACTTCCAAGAGCCAAACCGATATTCATTTTGAACTCACCCCAATTTTCTTCATATTTTGAATTCTTTACATCCTTCCACTTCTTATAATCGATATCAACAGCCCGAATCCCATAAAACCGGCAAAGAGAAAACCGGTCAATCCGATAATTGGTATTTCATGCCATTTGGGCGGGACACCGGAAAGGACAATAAGGCTTGAGCCGATCACTAAAGAGGCCAGTACAATAGCAAAAGAGAGCCGATTACTGATACGATCGTGGGTAGCAAGCATCGGTTCCAGGCCACGATGCTCAAATTCCATTTTTACTTTGCCCTGCCTGGCCAACTTGAGAATTGTCCGAATTTCACCGGGGATATCCTTTAAAAGGTGTAAAAATTCGGTGCCGGAACTGGTCACATCTTTGGCTATACGACG
>JAYEGS010000156.1:0-15220 GCA_034659215.1 Pseudomonadota bacterium
AGATAGTCATGTTTACCGAGGACAATCTCATCTTCTTCTCCATCTTTATTGACAATATGGAGAACAGTAGCCGTTTTTTTGTCGGCAGAAAGGTTGAATTCGATATCTATAACCTGTGTCTGCATGTCGAAATGGACGCCTCTTTTTTGCAGGTGTCGCTGCAGTGGGATAACAACGGAGTGGTATTGGTTATATTTGGTCCGCATGATGCCGCCAAGTTTAGGAAGACCATCTACCAGGTGGATAAAGCGCTTCATATAGCGTCTCATTACTATCAAACTGCTCCATTTTTGAAATGCAAACATCGTTGTCCAGAGCTGCCAATAATTAGTTTCAAAAAACTCCTGATTAAACCAGTCTTCAATTCGTCTGTTTTCTAATGAGCTTTCGGAACTAAATGTCAGTTTCAATAAATCCGCCTGGTCTGTAAAGGAGAGGCCAAAAGATGAGAGATCTATTTTTCCCCCATTTTTGAGTAGACGGGCTTGCGCATTCGCAACAAATCTTTCACTGAAGTTAAATGATTCCTCTTTAACTGAAACATTAAGGTCATCGTACGAAGGGATGTTGGACAACAAGTCCCAATAACAGACAAAGTGCTCTTCATGCATTCTTCCGCCACGAATGATATATCCATTTTCCGGATCTCCGGCACCATCAAGGGCACCACCCGGGATACCGTCCTGTTCCAGTATGTGGATGTTATCACCCGGTATGCCGGCATCTTTAATGAGATAGGTTGCACTTGCAAGAGATGCGATACCGCTACCGACAAGGTATACCTTCGAATCCTTTGCAGAGTTGTTTTTTTTCGTTTTCATAATCTATCCTCCAAAAAAACGAATAAAAAAGGCCGAGTCCCTTTTATTAGGCAACCCGACCGTCTTGTGTGAGCGAAAGATGAATTTTCGCAAGACCCGTGGCTTTCCGACCCTGCCTCACGACAGGTGTGGCTTTTCTCGATGCATATTAATATATAGTATAATCAGAAAATTATGGATGTCAATACGACTAAAATTAAACAGTATAGACCTTGACAGGTGCGCCATAGGGGTATATCATTAATGTTCGATTAGTTTTGCTGAAGAAAAGAATTTTTTTGTGATTATGTTGTTATGGTTCGGTAAAGCGGCCAACTTAAAAAAGTAAAAATGTGACTATTCAGCGTAAGTAGAGAAGTGTCGTATATTGATGAAATTTAGCAGATTCTGGGGACATAACCTGATTCTCCGAAGGAAATCGGGATTGTGTACCCAGAATTTGCGGGTTAGCTGAATAGTTACGAAAAAATCAAAATTTCGAAATCTCTTAGGAGCGTAAAATTATATGGCAGGGAAAGATTTTTATAAAACTCTCGGGGTTGATAAGACGGCAACGGCGGATGAGATTAAAAAAGCTTATCGGCGTAAGGCGCGGCAGTATCATCCCGATGTTAAACCGGATGACAAGGCGGCGGAAAAGAAATTTAAAGAGATCAATGCGGCCTATGAAGTTTTAGGTGATGAGAAAAAACGCCGGGAATTTGATACTTATGGCGCAGATTTTCAGCAGCGAGCCGGAGGCGGGGGAGGCTTTCCCGGAGGCCGGGCCGGAGGTTTTGATTTCAGTGATCTCTTTGGCGGAGCCGGTGGCGGTGGTGGTTGCGGAGCCCGGAACTTCTCTTCTCGCGGCGGCCCGGGTGATCCCTCTGATATTTTTGCCAATCTTTTTGGCGGGGGTGGTTTTCAGCAGGGGCCGCGGCAAGCGCCCGGTCCGCAGCGGGGCGGCAACGCCGAGCATCAGGTTGAAATTGAGTTTGCCGAGGCGATTAGAGGAACCGAGCTTAAGTTGCGGGTTGATAATCAACAGGTCAGTGTCAAGGTGCCGGCCGGAACTGTTAATGATGCCCGTTTGCGCCTTAAAGGCAAGGGTCATCCCGGCATTAACCACGGGCCGGCGGGAGATCTGATTTTAACTATAAAGGTTCGTCCGGATTCGGTTTTTACGATGCAGGGCCGTGATCTGCTCTGTCAGGTTGAAGTACCCTTGACCACCGCTCTGCTTGGTGGGAAGATTGAAGTGCCGACTTTTTCCGGTAAGGCGATGTTGAAGATTCAGGAGGGGGCGCAAAATGGTCAGAAGATGCGCTTGCGCGGGAAAGGTGTGCAGGCGTCGGGTGCGAACGCCGGGGATCAGATTGTTGAACTAAAGATTGTTTTGCCGTCAACTCTTCCGCCGGATGCACGAAAATTGGTCGAAGAGCTGGACCAGCTCTTAAAATGATCGGCTGATGCGGGAGCTCGCACGGGAGATTGCATACCGGCCCCTTTTCTTACCCCTGTTAATGATTGTCGGGGCGATTGCGGGGTCGGCCTGTATGGGGCTGTCACTGATCTCGGTTCTGCTGCTTTCCCTTCTTTTGGCCCTCTTTTATTATGCTCTTTTAGGTTGGCTTAAGGTCAAGCCCCGTCTTTTCTTCTATCTCACCCTGGTTCTTTTTTCTCTCTTGTCGGCCGGGTTAACGGCTCAAGAAATTGGCTCTCGTCAAGCTCGGTTTCTGGCTTTAAAACCTCTGTTAGCAAAGAGTGCTTATGTAAATGTAACTGAGCCGCAAAAGATTCTTGGCCGGGTTACTACTTTTCCTAAAGGTTCGTTTCGGGGTTGGCGTATGCGCATGGCCCCGCTGACCGGAGCCTTGGCCGGGCAGGGTGAAATTCTGCTCTATCTTCCGACTACAGCGTATGACGACCCTCGTCTGCCGCAAATTGGCGATATTGTAGCCGTCAATGTCAAAATAAAGCCCCTGCATTCAGCTCGTCACCCTTTTTTACGCGGCTCTCTGCGCACGAAAGTCCTTTCAGGCCTGGTCGCTTCCGCACGTCTTGATAATTTCGACAATCTTACCCTCGTGGCCCGTTTTGACGGTGGTCTCGGCGCAGTTGAAAAATTGCGTCGTTCTCTTTACCGCACTCTTTTTGAGAGTGCCGGGGGCGGGGAGGCGGCAGCGATCTTGTCGGCGGTGCTGATCGGTTGTCGGGATCAGTTGTCGTTTGAGGTGAAAGAGCTTTTTCTCGATTTTGGGGTTTTTCATCTTTTTGCTATTTCCGGTCTTCATTTAAGCATCGTTGTTGCGCTTTTTTTCTTTTTCGTGCAGCGTCTCCTGCCGGGGTTTTTGCGAGGCCGCTCGGCAACCGGCTCAGTTCCTTTTGCGGCCGGGCTGACTTTGCTGTTTTTGCCCTTCTATCTTCTTCTCGCCGGACTTCACCTGCCGGTAGTCCGGGCCGGGATAATGGCGGCATTTTTTCTTGTTGCCCTTATTTTCGGTCGTCTTCGCGATCCTTTTTCGGCCCTTTTGGGGGCGGCTATAGTGATCCTCTTTATCTGGCCTCAAGCCCTCTTCGAACTCTCTTTTCAACTCTCTTTTTCTGCCGTGGCGGCGATCTTATGGGTTTTACCGCGCTCTTTCAGCTGGTGGAAGCAGGGGGTTGCACCATTTTGTCAAAAGCTGCCGACCTGGTTTCAGACTTTTTTACAAAATATTTTTTATCTGCTGGCCAGCTCGACTGCAATAACCCTGGCGACGGCCCCCTGGCTGATAAATCGGGTTCATTTTATCTCTTCCTACTCCTTGGTCGCCAATCTCCTGTTTTTACCTCTTTTCTCTCTGCTTATTATTCCCGTTGGTATGCTTTCGTTGTTGCTGGCACCGCTGCCCGGGCTTATGACTCTTCTGCTTAAACCTCTGGTCTGGGGGGTTGAGGCCTTGCTGGCCGGCAGTTTTTATTTGCAGGCCCGGCTCCCGGGGCGGCGCTGTTATTTTTCGACGTTGACGACTTGGGAGATGGTTTTGACCGCTCTCTTTATTTTGACGATCGGCTGGTTGCTGGCTTACCCACGGTATAAAAAAACTGGTTTTTTACTCTTGCTTGCTCTCTCTTTTGCGGCTCTGCTGGATCAGGGCTGGTGGTTGCATGAGCAAGAACGGGAAAACTTAAGTCTGGCCTCTTTTGTCGGCGGCAAGCCGCAAAGTCTGCTCTTTGAGTTGCCGGGAGGTGAGGCCTTGCTTATTAATGGCGGATCTTGGAATGGTTCAGGGAGTGGTTCCGGGGACGATTTAAAATCGGGCTCACTCTTTTCGATGGCAAAAAACGTAATTGCGCCCTATTGTTGGCGGCGCAAAATTAAACGAATTGACACTATTGTGTTGACTGAACCCCAGCGCGGTCTCGTCGGCGGCCTGCTTTTTCTGGTCGAGCATTTTAAGGTTCGAGAAATCTGGTATCACGGGGTTTGGAGCGGTTATCCGCCGTTTAGTAACTTTTGTCGAGTGAGTCAGGAACGTTTCGGGGTGCGTTGGCGTAAACTCTCTTCCCTCTCTTTTCCTTTTCGGTTGAATGGGGTTGATATCTCAGTGCTCGGGCCACCGGCTAACGGTTTTAAGTTTTTAGCATCCCGAAAAGACTCCATTTTAGCGATGGCCCCCTCACTGCTTTTTCGCTATGGTAATCTCTCGGCTCTGGTTTGGGGCGGCGGTCAGCTTGATCCGAACTATTTGCCGGAGAGGGTTGATCTTTTGGCCATGCTGGTCGTCCCTGGTGAACAGTTGCCGGATATTTTAGCCGATGTGACGATTAAATCCGGAGGGTGGTATCTTGAGCCGGGCAGATGGGGGAGTGGAGGTGCTGAAAAAACACCTTCTAATTGGTCGGTGGCCCATTCATGGCGGGTTAAAAACGATGGTTTTCTCTTTCTTGAGGGGGATCTTTCGGGTATGATCAGCGATAAATTGCCGGCTTCGTTAATTTCCGGTTGTCAAGCAGGCCTTGAATAAGTTATAGTTAAGAGTTATGAAAAAAACAAATATAAAAACAGTCAAAGGTTTTAATGAGATTTTGCCGCCGGAGAGTTTTCGCTGGCGTCTGGTTGAAGATAAGTTTCGCAATCTGCTTGAGGGGTACGGATTTGCCGAGTTACGTCTTGCGCTTTTGGAACCAACGGAACTTTTTGCCCGCAGCATTGGCGGGGAGACCGATATTGTCGAAAAAGAGATGTACACTTTTCTCGACCGTTCGGATCGATCCTTGACGCTCAGGCCTGAAGGTACGGCTTCAGTGGTGCGGGCTTACAATCAATATTCACTTGGAAAGATTAGTGAAATCAATAAGTTGTATTATGTCGGACCGATGTTTCGTTATGAGCGTCCGCAAAAAGGGCGTTATCGTCAGTTTAATCAGCTCGGCGCGGAAGTCTTTGGTGAGACAAGTTTTTACCAGGATGCTGAAACTCTGGTAATGTTGGCACAGTTTTTTCATACACTCTCTGTCAAAGGAGTAGAGCTGCATCTCAACAGTCTCGGATGTGAGGCTTGCCGACCGGCTTTTCGTGATCATCTTAAGTCTTATTTAGATGAACGCCAAGAGGCTTTATGTGATGATTGTCGGCGGCGGATGGTGGAAAACCCGCTGCGGGCACTAGATTGCAAAAATCCGCAATGCCGGGAGGCGGTGGCCGCAGCACCCCTGATCACTGACGCTTTATGTGGTGGTTGTCGTCAGCATTTTGCGGGGCTTTGCGGCTTGCTGGAAGATGCCGGAGTCGATTATCAGGTCAATCCTAAGCTGGTTCGCGGTCTCGATTATTATACGCGGACAACTTTTGAGTTTTTGGCCGGTGATCTCGGGGCTCAGAATGCGGTGGCGGCTGGTGGACGTTATGATCGTCTGGTTGAAGAACTTGGCGGCAAAGCGACCCCGGCATTCGGTTTTGCCATCGGTTTTGAACGTCTCATGATGTTGGTTGATAGTGAAGTAACTCCTTTAACGTCACCTTTTGCCGCCTTGATTCCGCTTGGAGAAGAAGCTTTACGTCTGCTTTTTCCGGTTCATGTGGAGCTCAATTGCGAGGCTGCGGTGACAACTTTAAGTTTTCAGCAGAAAAGTCTCAAGAGTCAGCTCAAAAAAGCCGATAAGGATGGGGTTACATATGCTCTTATTATCGGCCCGGATGAGCTTAGCCAAGGTGAGGCAATCTGCCGTAATATGCGAACTAAGGAGCAGAGCAAGCTATCTCTTAACCGATTAGGGGAGGCTCTGCGGGAGCTTTACCATGAGTGTTGATGGAATAGATACAGGTGCAACCGGTCAGATTGCCGGGGTGACCAATAAAAAGCCAGCCAATCGCCCGGAAATAAAAGGTGAATTCGGCAAACTTCTCGATCAGGAATTAAAAAGCCGGGAGGCTGGGGAAGCTGGCTCGGATCGCTCCGTGCAGCCCGGATTTGCGACCTTTCCGGTTTACGAAGTGACGGCTCTGGATGGATTGCCGGATTCCGCCGACCTGCGTGAAAAAGGTATCAAAGATACTGAACAGCTGATCGAAATTCTTGATACTTACCGCCAAGGGCTTAATCGTGAGCGCCTTGATCCGAAGATGATGAAAGAGACCGTGCAGGTACTTGATCAGGTCTCTAGAGATATGATGGAGTATGTCAATAAAGTCGAGCATGGTGAACTGGCCGACCTGATGCAGGAGTCCCTGGTTATGGCCCGGGTTGAGGTCGAGAAATACAGTCGCGGGGATTATTCATAGGGGCATACCGGTGTCTTTCTATTTTCCGGAGCAACTTCGTTCGACCCCATACGAGAGGGTCTATCAGCGTTTGACTGCGGTTGAGCGCTTGATGCTGTTACGTGAATTTGTCGGGGTTACTTATCGGCGTCGTTTTCTCTTCTTTAAAAACCAAAGTGTTCACTCACGGGTGCCGGGCGCTTTTCGCCATAATCTCGATATTGCCGCCGCCCGTCAATATCGTCGCCTGATGATAAGCCGTCGGGTCTGGCGTCATCGGGAGATTCTCTCTCCCTACTTAAAGTTAATCTTCCGCCACTTTTTTTTCGGTTATCTGGTTCAAGGGGCTCGCCGGGTTCTTGCTCTGGAACGCCTGCCTTCTCACTCACCTGACTGTTATTACGATTTCTTGCCTAATCTTGCCGCGATGACCTGGTTTAATCGTCAACGGCCGCACTACTACTCCCTGATTGATTCTTTGATCGAAGAGGTGGTTGCCGACAACCAGCGCAGTCTCTATGTCTACGCTCTGCTGACGGCTTCCTTGATTAAAAAGGTTTTACCTTTTGCAGAGATGGGCCCCATGGCCCAAGAGCTTTTTGCCCGCCATAGCCGGCCCGGCAGCACTCCGATCGGGGTCGAGTTGGAGTTTAGTAACCTGGGACGTTTTGCGACTTTTGATAAACCTTTCAAGGGTGGGAACCGCGATCCTCTCTTTGAGAATATGCACTATTATGAAGCCTTTTTTCTCGATGATGTGAGTTGGCGTCTGGGCGGCTATCTTGATTCCCATATTCGCGGCCGTTCGCTCTTGTCATTGCCGCGAATCGGAGCTCAGCCGGGTGGTTTTTATGAATATTCACTGGTTCGTCTCGACTATCCCCGGAGCTTTTCAATGCCGCTCTCGCTGGACCCCGGTCTGGTTGCCCTCTATATTGATGAGGTGATTAACTTTGTCTCGGAAATCAAACCGCATAGTCTCCACCTCAATTTTGAAAAAGTTGTTTTTGGTGAGCTCAAACCTCAACTCGAGGATTATCTCTGCCTTCTTCTTTTAGGTGGTGATCTTGGTCAAAATGAGAAAGGGGAGTGGCGCGAACGACGACTGGCTGACAGCGAGTTACGCGGGGTTATTCAGCGGCGCAAACATCGTCCGGCTGAGGGGCAAACTGCCAAAGAGGTGGTCGAGTACGCTTTTTTGCGGCTCTGGGCTCCGGGGGAACGTGATTATGATTATTATCCGGTGCTGATGGCTTTCAAAGGATTTCAGTACGGTTTTAACATCGATTTGAGTTGCCGCGATCAGGTTCAGGGAATGCTCTCCTGGGCTCACAACCCCAAAGCCCTGCCTGATGCGGCGATCAGTAGATTTATTCAAACTGTAGAGATCGGCTGGCAACGTGAAGGCGGACATCCGGCCGCTGCCTGTCGGCAAGCGGCGGTGGAGATTAAACGGGTACTGAATCGGCAGAATGCTTTATTGAACCATTAAGTTAAAAGTTGGATGAATAAACGTAGGGCGATAATGAGCAGGATAAAGCCGAGGATGGTTTTGCGTAGTTTAAGTGTGAGTAGATGATTGATCTTCATGCCGACAAATGATGAGATGATTGCGCCTATACCTAAGAGCAGCGAGTAGTCGGCCTGGATTAAACCGAGCCGGGGCCAGTCGCAAGCGCCATTGAGGGCATAGGCGAGAGCTCCGGCCCCGGCCGTAAAGATCATGATAGCGTTGGAGGTTGGGGCGGCGCTGCGGTTTTTGACCAATCCGGCGACCAGCATCAGCGGGGTGGTGACGCCGCCGCCGCCGATGCCGGTAAAGCCTGCGACCAGGCCACTTAAGGAGCCGATCCCTAAGGCGATTAGGTGGCCTGGGGTTTTTCTCTCTTTTTCTGTAATAGTTTTTAAACGAAAGGTTTTCCAAGCCAGAATCAGTAGAACCAGAAGCATGAATCCGACGAGGCCTTTTTCGGGTAAAAGGGGAGCTAGACGGGCTGCCAGAGCGGCACAGACCCCGGATCCCAAAGCAACCCATAACACGGTCTGCCAGACGACCAGCCCTTTTCGATGGTAGCGCCAGGTGTTCCAGCTTGAGACCAGAACAATGGTGCCGAGACTGGTTGCCATAGCTTCAACCTGGGACAGGTTTGCTATGGCAGTCAGCACCGGCACCATAATAATGCCTCCGCCGAGACCGAAAACCGTGGAGAGCAAACCGACCGCGAGGCCGACCACAAAAATAAGCAAGATTATCCCTCTTCGCCCCTAAAATCGACGGCATCAGTTTTTCTTCAAAATAATTCTCGCGTCAACCACATTCAGCCCCTCTTCGTAGGCGATTACCGGGTTGAAATCCATCTCCTGAATTTCGGGATATGAACCGATAATCTCCGATACCGTCAAAAGTAGACGTTTGATCGCTTTACGATCGATCGGCGGCTGGCCGCGGAAACCGTCAAGGAGTTTGACTGATGCGATCTCATTGATCATATTGCGGGCCGAGTAGGGTGAGATCGGCAGAACCCGGAAGACGACATCTTTCAAAACCTCAACCATGATACCGCCGATACCGAACATGATGACCGGTCCGAACTGATCATCGATTTTGGTGCCGATAATTATCTCTAAGCCTTCATTGGCCATCGGTGCGACCAGAACCCCTTTGATGTCGGCATCGGGATTGTAATCGCGGGCGTTGTCGATAATATCCATGTAGGCGTTGCGGATGTCGTCGGGTTTTAGCAGGTTGAGACGGACACCGCCGGCGTCACTTTTATGGAGAATGTCGGGAGAGACGATCTTCATGACTACTTTTTCGTCAAAACCGGCAGCCATGGCTACCGCCTGGTCGGGCGATTGGGCCAGACAATCATGGCAGATCATGCCTCCGTGCAGGCTGACCAGCTCCTTGGCTTCATTTTCCAGGAGTGCGGTGCGGCCCTCTTCACGGGCGGTGTGCATGATTTCCTGGCCCCGGGCTTTGGCTTTGGCCCCCATGCTGAAAACAAATTTGGCTTTACTTTTGTAGCCGCGTAGGTAGCCGCCGTATTCAGCCAGGACGCCGACCGATTTACAGGCCAGTTCAAGTGAATCGAAGACCGGAATGCCGTAATAGCGCAAAAGATCAAGCGAGTGGGGCTTGGCAAAATTATAGAGGCTGTGCATGATGATCGGTTTGCCGGTCTCCTTGACCAGTTTTCCGAGTTGGTGAGCCGTGTCCTCTTCGGCAAAGGCCAGGCTTTCCGAAAAGCGAATACTGTAGCCGCCGAAAAGGCCGACTACCAGGACGCCGCCGATATTGGGGTCATGGAGCAAAATACGGGCGCATTGAGCCAGTACCTGGGGGTTGTCATCGGCGCCGCCGGCGACATCAATCGGATTGGCGACCGAGGCGGCGGCCGGGAGGATGGCACGCAGCTTTTTCTGGGTTTTCTCGCTGATCTCCGGCAGGTTGACCTTTAAGTCGGTTAACTCATCCGCACCGATTGTAGCGTGACCGCCGCCATCAGCAAGAATGGCGATGTTGTTATTTTTAATCGGCGGCATGTTGGCCAGGGTTTCAGCGCAGGGCAGCATCTCATCAGACTTTTCGACCACAATAATCCCGGCTCGCTTGAAGGCGGTACGGGCGACTTCCGACATTCCGGCTAAAGCTCCGGTATGCGAGCCGGCCGACCGTTTTCCGCTCGCCGAACGACCGCTTTTTAGGAGAATGATCGGTTTTTTGCGGGCGGTTTTATAGGCCTGTTGCAGGAACTTACGACCATTGCGCATGCCTTCGACATACATCAGGATAGCGTTGGTATTGGGGTCGTTTTCAAAAAATTCCAGATATTCGTGGAAGTTGATATCCGATTCGTTACCGACCCCGACATAGTAGGAGAAACCGACCTGGCTTTTGATCTTTGCTTCGGTAATCATGGTCAGGGCCATATTGCCGCTTTGTGAAATCAAGGCGATGTTGCCTTTTGGCGCATCACGCAGGCCGACCAGATTAAGATTTTTATGCATATTGATCATGCCCGAGGTGTTGGGGCCGATCAAACGGATATTGTGTTTGCGGGCGGTCTCAACCATCTCCGCTTCGAGTGCTTTACCTTTGGCTCCGAGTTCGCCGAAACCTCCGGCAATAATAACCGCTCCAGAGACCCCTTTTTTACCGCAATCTTCAAGTACCGCCGGCAGGGAGGCGGCCGGGGTCGTGATCAGGGCGAGATCAACCGGTTCGTTAATGGCTGAAACTTTCGGGTAGCAGCGTACCCCAAGAACACTTTCCAGTTTGGGGTTGACTCCGTAGATGGTACCTTCATATTTCTCTTCAAGGAGAATCCTGATGGCCTGGTAGCCGCGTTTGGTGATCGTTTTTGAAGCCCCGACAACGGCGATTGAGTTGGCATTGAGGATCTTGTCACTAAGCATGTTTACCTCCCGTAGTATTTTGGTGTGCGTTTCTCAGCAAAGGCGACGATCCCTTCGCGCCAATCTTCCGTGGTCATGCAGGCTAAAATTGCCTCCGCCTCAATCATCAGGGCGGTTTGCAGGTCAAGACTTTCGCTCTGGTTAAGAATCGTTTTGGCGAATTTCATCGAAATCGGGGCTTTTTTAGCCATGATTGCGGCCATCTCCAGGGCCGCCGGCATTAGTTCTTCAATGGGAACTGATTTTAACGCCAACCCTATTTCGACCGCGGCTTGGCCGTCTAAGACCCGACCGGTAAAGACCAGTTCTTTGGCTTTTTGGCGGCCAATTAGTTTGCCGAGATGGGATGTGACGCCGCCGCCGACAAATGTGCCGAGGCCGGTTTCGGGAAAGGCGATCGAGGCGGTGTCAGCCATGAGCAGAAAATCACCATTTAGAGCCATCTCGGTTCCGGCCCCGCGGGCCGGGCCGTTGACCGCGACGATGACCGGTTTGGGGAAAACATAGAGAAGCCGGGTGGTTTCATGGGCGAGAAGGATATATTCGCGTTTTTGCCAAGCGGTTCGTTCGCCTTTTTTGTGCTCTTTCAGGTCGGCCCCGGCGCAAAAGGCCTGTTTGTTACCTTTGGGCCGCACCGAACCGGTCAGGATCAAGGCGCGAACCTGATCATCTTTTTCAGCTTCGGCAAGGACGGCCTGGATATCGAGATACAACTGTTCGATAACGGCATTCATTCTATCGGGCCGGTTTAAACGAAGAATTCCGACCCCATTTTGACGCTCATAAATTACGGTTTCATACGCCATGCTGTACCTCCAAAAGTTTGGTTATATTGGAACTGTTTTATTTACCTACTTTTGTATCGGTTTTATGGGGTCTAGGGTTGACACATTTTATTAAGTGATGTCAAGGTAATTATTGATAATAATAGTAAAAATGAGTCTGTGATAAACATCTAAAAAAGAAGTCGGAAAAAGACTTGACTCCAGCAGCGCTCTTGGCTAATATCTTGACTCTTACGCAAAATGGTCAAAAGCTTTTTAACTTCGTACTCTTCGTGGTGCAATAACAAAATACCTTTTTGGTTCCGGCGAGGCCGGGTTAGGCTTGTATGAAATGGATAAAACAGCTCGTTTGAAAACTGCAGCCTTGGAGATGACCGAGATTGCGGCCCGGATACGTCTGCAACTTAATGATGAAGATGATATTCGCAACATGGATGATTTTGATATTATTTTGCGCAGCGTGGCGGCGACGCTCTCGACGATTTCGACGGCTTCACTGTTGCTGCCTGATGCAATGGTTGAGATGTGTGAGGCTTGTTTGAGTATCGGGAAACGTTATGATCTGCAAAAAAAATTGCAGTACGCCCTTAATGATAGTGCAATTAAACAAAAAGGTATATGATGTCTGTAATACAAAAACGGTTTTCAATTAGGTCTTTATCAACTGTTTTGCTGGTTGGTTTGTTGTTCTCTTTTATGTTGCTTGTTTCTGCCCAGGCTGCAGAACGTATGTCGGTTAAAGTCGGGCTTGCCAATATTCGTTCGGCGCCCAAGAAAAATGCCGAGATCGCTTGGCAAGTGACAAAATACCACCCGTTCCAGATTATCAAGAAAAAAGGCAACTGGTATCAATGTAAGGATTTTGAAGGTGACAGCGGCTGGATTTATAAATCTCTGCTGAGCTCGGCGGCAACGGTTATTACAATTAAAGAGAACTGTAATGTTCGTTCCGGTCCCGGCACCAAAAGCCGGATTCTCTTCATTGTCGATCGGGAGGTTCCTCTGAAGGTTCTTAAACGCCAGGGACGCTGGTTGCAGATTGTCCATGAAGATGGTGATAAAGGTTGGATTCACGCCTCTTTGGTCTGGTAGTTTGATGGAGTTTGTTTTCCTGGTTTTCCCGTCTGGTTTATAGTCCTGTCAGGGTGCCGCTACAGGCAAGAATATTCCGAATTAAATTTAATAATATCTTTTTTATTTATATTTGGTCGGATCGGGATGAAAACTGGTTGACTGGGTAGCGAAATTAGTATATTCATATATTTAATAACGACTACTAATTTTTGTTCGGATTGGATTTTCGCAAGTAAGGAGTTTGAAGATTTGAAAGGCTTGCAAAAGCTTGGTCGCATAGGGTTGGAAAGTCTCGAAGGCATGGGGCGGTCGGCCCTTTTTCTATTGCATACCTTGTTTGGGGTTGTCCAACCCCCTTATAAGATCAAGCCGGTCTTGCGTCAGATTCAGGTGATCGGTTCAGGCTCTTTTCTGGTGATCTTTGTTACCGGAGCTTTTGTCGGGATGGTGCTCGGCCTGCAAGGTTACTATACTTTGAGTAAATATGGTTCTGCCAGTGCTCTGGGGGCAGCTGTGGCTTTGAGTCTGATTCGGGAATTGGGGCCGGTTTTGACCGCTTTGATGGTGATTGGCAGAACCGGTTCGGCAATGTGTGCCGAGCTCGGGATTATGCGAATATCCGAGCAGATTGATGCTCTTGATTGTATGGCGATAAATCCTTATCGTTATCTGGTCTCCCCTAAACTGATTGCCGGATTACTTTCACTTCCCTTATTGACGGCGGTCTTCAATTTAGTTGGGATCTTTGGCGGCTATATGGTTGGCGTGGTTCTGCTGCATGGCAATAGCGGCGCTTATATGGCCAGTATTCGATCCAGTTTGGCAGTTGTTGATCTTAAAATGTGTTTTGTCAAATCGGTCTGTTTTGCTTTTTTACTGGTTTGGATCTGCGCGGAGCACGGATTTTGGGTCAATCGTCGTTCTTGGGGCTTTGGCGCTGAAGGGGTGAGCCGGGCCACAACCTCAGCCGTTGTGGCCTCGTCGGTCTCTGTGTTAGTTGCCGATTATGTTATCACTTCCTTAATGATGTAAAGGTACAATTTAAAAGAATCGATGCCTCAATCCCAGTACTGTATCAGACTCATAGATATTCATAAAAGTTTCGGCTCTCAAGCGGTTTTGCGTGGGGTTGATCTTGATATTGAACGTGGTGCGACAACGGTTATCTGTGGTGAAAGCGGACAAGGTAAGAGTGTTCTTTTAAAGCATATACTTGGTTTGGTACGTCCTGATAAGGGTCAGGTTCTGGTTGAGGGCGAAGATATCAGCCGGCTCAAGGGGGCGGCTCTTAGTCATCTGCGTACCCGTTTTGGGGTTCTTTTTCAGGGGGTTGCCCTTTTTGATTCGATGACTGTTTTTGACAATATCGCTCTGCCGCTTCGGGAACGCAGCCGGCTGCCGGAAAAAGAGGTTGAGAAAAAAGTTTTTGCATCCTTACAGATGATGGATCTTGAGGGTAGTGCCGATAAATTTCCGGCGCAATTGAGTGGGGGCATGAAAAAGCGGGTGGGATTGGCTCGGGCTCTGCAACTGGAGCCCGATATTCTCTTGTTTGATGAACCGACGACCGGGCTTGACCCGGTCAAAAGCCACGATGTTTACCGCCTTTTTTTTGAAACCCAGAAAAGATTAGGTTATACCAGTATTATTGTCAGTCATGATATTCCCAAGATTTTCAATTTGGCTGACAAGATTGCCATCCTCCATCAGGGTAAAGTGCGGGCCTGTCTCGCACCTGAAGAGTTACAGCGCAGCCGTGATCCTTTTGTCAGGGATTTTATGGTCAGGGTTATGGGCTCCGCCCATAGCAGTAGAGATGAAGTTAAGGAAATGTGATGAAAAGATTTAACCTGGAGATGTCGGTCGGGGCCTTTATGATGGTCGGCTTGATGGCGATCGCTTATTTGACCCTTAACCTTGGCGGTCTTGAGCTTTTTGGCGGCGATTACTATAAAGTGCGGGCCAGTTTCAGCTCGGTCAGCGGTCTGAAAAGTGGAGCTCGGATTGAAATTGCCGGGGTTCAGGTGGGCAAGGTTTCACGGATTACTTTGGTCGATGATCAGGCCGAGGTTGAGCTCTCGCTTAATCCGGAGGTTAAAATCGGCAGTGATGTCTTTGCTTCGATCAGGACTCAAGGGATTATCGGCGATAAATTTGTGCAGCTGACACCCGGTGCCGACGATGATTTTCTTAAAGATGGTGACGAAATAACCGAAACCGAATCGGCCGTCGATCTTGAGGCCCTGATCAGCAAATATGTCTTTGGAAAAGTAGAATAGGGTAGAAGGGAAGAGGAGCTTATGTCCAGAAAATATTTAGTTATCTTAATTTTGCTCTGCTCTTTTTTGGCGGCCTCTGTTGGGCTGCTACCACAGGTTTGTCAGGCGGCTGCGGCG
>JAYEGS010000157.1:0-29830 GCA_034659215.1 Pseudomonadota bacterium
AAAAGGGCTTTTTTAGTAAGGTCGATCAAAGACCTTTCGAGGTATTATTTCGAACCGGGTTAGGAGGCTTTCCAAGTTGGACTATCTCCTAGTCGGTTTTAAACTTTACAATCAGACTGCTACAGGATAAACGCTAACTTTTTTGCGTTCTTTATCAAAACGCTCAAATTTGACAATCCCGTCCGCCTTAGCAAAAAGAGTGTCATCCTTACCCTTTCCAACATTAGTACCGGGATGAATTCTGGTTCCGCGCTGGCGCACAATAATGTTACCGGCAAGCACGCTCTCACCAGCGTAACGTTTTACCCCAAGTCTTTTACTTATACTGTCGCGGCCATTACTAGTACTACCGCCGCCTTTCTTATGAGCCATATTCGTCTATCTCCTTATCTTAAGCACTGATTTCAGTAATTCTCAGCTGGGTCAGTTCCTGGCGATGTCCCTGGCGTTTACGATACCCTTTGCGACGCTTTGATTTAAAAACCAGGATTTTATCTCCTCGCTTCTGAGCCACAATCTCGCCTTTTACCGTAGCCCCTTCGAGTAACGGGGTTCCGACTTTCACTTCATCCTCATCAACCAGACTCAGAACTTCAGGAAACTCAATTACATCGCCCGCTTCACCGACGATTCTTTCGACCTCAATCAACTCTCCGGATGCAACTCTATACTGCTTTCCTCCGGTACGTAAAACGGCATACATTATCCGTTATTCCTCCATAAATAAACTAAAAATTCACTCCCGTCTTCCGGAATCAGGCAGATTGCACCGCAAGATATCTCAGAAACGGAAGCGCTATATAATCAAAAAGTCTCAGCTTGTCAAGGTCTATTCAAGCCGGGCCAAGGCTTTTTCAGCTCCCGGCGCGCTCAGACTACCAGGATACTTTTGCAATAACTCAGTATAAGCCGCAATGGCCGGTTCACGACCCCCGATCGCTTCATACGACATCGCCGTTTTGAGCAAGGCATCGGGTACCTTGGAACTTGTGGGAAAATCTTTTCGCACTCTTTTAAATTCAGTTATTGCCTGAGCATACTGGGCTAAAGAGTAATAGCTCTCTCCCAACCAATAACGCGCATTAGCAGCTTTTGTCGTGCCTGGAAAATCCCTGAGATAGGCGGCAAACAGTTTAACCGCACCCTCATAATCTCCATCATGATAAGCCGCCATTGAGTCACTATAGAGCTTCTCAAAGGCCTGCTCTTCTACTTTACTAAATGAGGGGGGCGGCGGCACCGACTGAGCCCCCACAGACGCCTTTTTGTCAACCTTGCCCATCTTCAATAAAACCAAATCATTGGTCGCAGCCTGGGCTCGGGTCAAAGCCTGTAACTCCTCCGCCTGCTTCAAAAGTTGATCACGAACTTCATCAAAACGCAACAGCAAAGTCTCCAATTCCAACTTTAAACTCTGCTGACGGCCGGCTCCTGATTCAAGTTCCTGTTCCAATGCGGTTACTTTTTTCTGCAACTCCGCTACGGCCTGACGTTCATCCAAAGGAACCTTACAAGCCGTCACCAAGAGAGCTAGCACTCCCAGAAAAACTATCCGCCAGACAGAAAAACTCATTTCAACTATTGATCTCCCTCCAGTTTTCGCCAATCCGCAAGAAAATTCTCGATCCCTATATCGGTGAGCGGATGCTTAGCCAGCTGCATCATAACTTTGAGCGGGATGGTGCAAACATCGGCCCCCAGCTCGGCTGCCGCCAGAACATGCTGGGGATGCCTGATACTGGCAACAATAATTTTTGTCAGGTAACCGTAATTGTCGTAGATATCGGCAATCTGGCGGACTAAGTCCATCCCGTCAGTAGCAATATCATCAAGCCGTCCGACAAAGGGACTGACATAAGTGGCCCCTGCTTTAGCCGCTAACAGCGCCTGCAAAGGGGAGAAAATCAGGGTTACATTGGTTTTAATGCCCATCCCGGTAAGTTCTTTGACCGCTTTTAAACCTTCAGGCAACATCGGCACTTTAATCACGATATTATCACCCAGAGCCTTAAGTTCCAAAGCCTCTTTCACCATTCCTGAAGCCTCTAAAGAGATAACTTCAGCACTGACGGGACCTGAAACCAGCTCAGCTATTTCACGTATCCCGGTAAAAAAATCAAACCCCTCTTTGGCCACCAACGAAGGGTTGGTGGTCACCCCATCTACCAGACCATAATTCATAGCCTCTCTGATCTCATCAAGATTGGCTGTGTCGATAAAAAATTCCATCTCTTACCTCATCTAATACAAACCCTGGAGATGGAGCCACAATCCGGCCCGCCACCTCTTCAGGATGTTTAAGTTGATATTGATGCAACAACTGGGAAATTGTTCTGTCAAGCCGGGGATGGAGCCACGCTGGTGCAATCTCACAAAGCGGCTCAAGAACAAATAGTCGTTTGCCAAGTTCAGGATGAGGCACCCGCAGATCCGCCTCATCAATTAAATTATCTCCATAAAAAAGGATATCGAGATCAATAGTCCTCGGCCCCCAACGCTCTTTCCGCACCCGACCCAACCGGTTTTCAATGGCCAGCAGCTGCTCAAGGAGCTCGAAAGCGGTTAGGGAACTCTTAATAAGCGCCACGCCATTAAGAAAGCCTCCCTGCTCAAGGTAGCCAACCGGCACCGTTTCGTAGAGGGATGAGAGCTTGCTTAAGGAGGTTGTCGGCAGCTCGGAGAGAGCCTGCAAAGCCTGATTAATCAAGACCCGCCGATCACCCAGATTACTACCAAACCCGATAAAGACTTCGCACTCAGACATCGCCAAGTTCAGCCGGCTTTTTTTGAGGTCGTATCATGATTGCCGTCGGCAGATTCACCAGAACCGTTTTCCGGAGTCACATCAATCTCTTCAGGCTTATCGTGGGAAGCCTTTCTAAAATTGCGGATCCCTTTACCCAAAGCACCACCTATCTCGGGCAGTTTCCCGGTACCAAAAATAATCAGAATAATGACCAGAATGATAACGAGCTCAGGAATACCAATACCAAACATATTTACTCCATAATCCGGCTACCGCCGGAGAAAAAGTTTGGCGGAAGTGTATGGGAATCGAACCCACCTTTCCGGGTATCAACCGAAAACACTGGATTTGAAGTCCAGGCTGCCCACCAGTGACAGAGACACTTCCGAAAGAGGAGGGATTTATAACAATTTTCAACCTCAAAGTCAACGCCATTCCGAATCAGAGAACCTAAAAAGAGGTCATCTCCTGTTCTTTCGAATCAAACTCTCTTCTCTGGGGAAAATATCGGCCAACTTTTGTTGCACCGTCTGCGCCTCTTTTCTCGTAACCCCACCAGGGACAAGCACTCTTTGCCAAACCCCTTTCCCTTTGAGGTTAACCTCTACCTGATAAGCGGCAAAGCCCTTTTTCTGCAACATCGCAAGCTGGCGAGAGGCCCTTTTTTTACTCTTGAAGGAGCCAATGTGGACAGCGTAAGGAGACACCATGGGCTCTTCGGTTTTACTTATGGCGACCGGGGCGGCTTCTTCAAGCGGTTTAATTTCTGCAACAACTTTCGGTTCGTCTTGCGCAAGCTTTACTGCTGAAACCGAAGTTTTTTCTCCAGCACTTCCCGGCGGTGCGGTCGGCGCCTCAGATTTTTTCACCAGTTCAGCTACCGGTTTGTCCAAAACTTCCGCTTTCCGAGCGACAAGCATCTCATGCCCCTCTACAGATGACTGAGAGACGACCGCCTTCACCGGCTTAGTTGCCTCTTGAGGTAAAGTTCTTATCTCTTTTCTTTTAACGTCGACGGCTTCAATCGCCGCAGAATCACGAACAGGAATTGCGGCGGCCTGATCGCCCGAGGTCTCTTGAACAACTCCAGACACAGGCTCCGTCGACGTCACTTTTTTCACGACAATCTGCTCCTCGACCGGCGGCGGAGAAACAGATTTTACTGACTGCGACGGAGGTATCGGCTTAATCACACGGGCCACCGGTTTTGCGCCAAAATCCTGCAAATGGAACCAGTAAGCACCTCCGGCGGCACCAACCACGACAAGAAGCAGAAGTAATAACAGCGGACTACGATTGCGTGGCGACGCTGTAAGCGAAGGCGGAGTTGGCTTAATTTCAGATTGACCAAGCTTTAGATCATCCTCTCCCAAATCAAGATTCAACTCCAACTCTTCTACGTCAATATTCTTATCATCACCATCAACAACAACATCAATCATCTCAACATCTTTATCATTAACACCTATGCCTTTATCTACATCATCAAAACTAAAAGACAACTCAACTGCGTCAATCATCTCAACAGGTTTATCATCTACATCAATATCTTTACCCACATCTTTATTAAAATCTACGTCAATATCTTTCTCTACCTCATCAAGGGAAAAGGCCTCGGCCAGAACCCCCTCCAAATCCGCATCGACATCTTCAGCTTCCCAAAGGTCTGCCAAAACTCGGATATCTTCTTCCTCTGCAGCCGGATCTCTCTGATCTGATGATTGGAGGCCGAATTCTTCAGGATTAAAATCAATGTCTTGATCAGAACTCTCATAGGCACTGAACTTATCATCAATTCGGACTTCAGAAACCCGCGTCTCAAACATCTCATTATTCCCCATCTCAGGCTGTAGAGGCCCTTGACAAACCGGGCAAACCGTTACGTCATCATCCGCAATCCGCAATTTACACTCAGAACAATACATACCAGACCCCCTCTTTCTCAAACATCAGACAACTTTAAAACATAAATCACTATATACTTTTTTTCTTATCACAGCAAGAGTGATCTAACGCAGGTAAATTCATCAATATTCGGTGCTTTTCTACTTACGCTGAATAGTTACAAAATAACCTGTAAGGCACTAAACTTGACAAAAGACCATCGACACCCTACATTCTCAACAGCAACCTACTAAACCTATTAAATCAAATGAGGCACTCATTCTCATGAATTCAAGCTCAGCCCAACTTCTTCCCGACCGTCTTCCGATTCTGGCCCTGCACAACATCGTTATTTTCCCTTTACTGGCAATCAGTATCACCGCCAGACGTCCTGAAGATATCAAATTACTGCTTAATTGTCAGCAGAAAAATGAACTGATTGCAATCGCCAATCAACACCGGCCAGGAGCCCTGCCCCTGACCTACGACAACATCTATCCGGTCGGCACCGCCTGCCGGATAAGCCAGGCAAAACTAAATAGCGCCTCACAACTGGAAGCCGTACTCGAAGGTGTCTGCCGCATATCTTTTCTAAGACTCCTAAATACCGACAAACAACCACAAGCTTTAATTGCCGGTTTTCAGGAGAGCGACCAAGCCTCCGACAGCACCACGCAAATGCTTATGGAAAGTGCCTTAAGCCTGCTCAAAGCCTGCTGTGCGGCCGGCCATCCGCTGCCCGAATCAGCCACCACCCTACTTGACCGCATCAACAACCCGGGACATCTCGCCGACCTCATCATCATCTACCTGCAACCCAATTTTACGATCCAGCAGCAAGCCCTCTCCCAGACCAATCCCAAAGACCGCCTCAAACTGGTTCATCAACTGCTTTATGAAAAACAGAAAAGGTTAAGCAACGGCGAGAAGCCAAGCCACCCTGAGACTGCGCGCTGGCCCGGCCAGACCGGACTCCAAAACCCACGCGACCCCAACGAGAATGAGGAGCTCGTTGAGCTTAAGAAAAAAATCACCGAGCTTGAACTCGAGGAGCAAATCCACAAAACCGTGATAAAAGAACTCGATCGACTCGAACGAATGAATCCGGCTGCCCCTGACTACCACAACATCCTCCATTATGTCGAATACATCTCCGAATTGCCCTGGCAAGATGAGAGCCTGGATAACCTTGATCTCAACAAAGCCGAAAAAATTCTTAACCAGGATCATTTCGGTCTTGACAAAATCAAGGAGAGAATTCTTGAACACCTGGCCGTACGCCAACTCAACAAAGATATGAAAGGGCCAATCATCTGCCTGGTGGGGCCTCCCGGCGTCGGCAAAACCTCGCTCGGAAAATCGATTGCCCGAGCCATGGGCAGAAAGTTCATTCGCCTCTCATTAGGCGGAGTCCATGATGAAGCCGAGATCAGAGGTCATCGCCGCACCTATCTCGGAGCCATGCCCGGCAAGATCATTCAGGAGATCAAGCGGGCGGAAAGCCGCAATCCGGTCTTCATGCTTGATGAAATTGACAAACTGGGGCGTGATTTTCGCGGAGACCCGGCATCGGCCCTGCTTGAAGTAATGGATCCGGAACAAAACAACGCCTTTACTGACCACTACCTCAATCTACCGTTTGATTTAAGCCGGGTTCTTTTTATTGCCACCGCCAACCAGAGTGATCCGATTCCGGCACCACTACTGGATCGCATGGAGATTATCTCCCTGCCCGGCTACAGCGAAGAGGAGAAAAAAAACATAGCCTGGCGCTACCTGATCGACCGGCAACGGGAAAACCACGGGCTCAAAGAGGAGAAAATAGCTTTCACCGACGAAGCTTTGGATGACATTATCGATCACTACACTCGTGAATCAGGGGTTCGCAACCTGGAAAAAATGATCGGCAAAATCATGCGTAAATGCGCTCGAGATAAAGTTGCCGGCGAAACGATGCCAAAATCGATCACCAGCCGGGCTTTAGAAGATCTGTTGGGGCCCTCCCGACATCATAAAGAACTAGCCGCCGCCAGCAGCCGTATCGGCATCGTTACCGGCCTCGCCTGGACTCCGACCGGCGGCGATATTCTTTTCATTGAGGCAGCTTTAATGGAGAGTGAAAAAGGGGAAAATCTGACCCTGACCGGATCACTAGGAGAAGTTATGAAGGAGTCAGCCAGAACCGCCTTAAGCTATCTCCGCAGCCGCAGCCCCCATTACGGAATAGAGGGGAATTTCTTTGATAGACACTTGATCCACATCCATATACCATCAGGCTCAATCCCTAAGGATGGCCCTTCCGCCGGATTAGCCATCTTCCTGACCCTGCTCTCTTTAGCCAGCGGCCAAATCGCCGAGCATCAAATCGCGGTTACCGGAGAGATCTCTCTTTCAGGTCGCGTCCTGCCGGTCGGCGGCATCAAAGAGAAGGTTCTTGCCGCCCGGCGAGCGGGAATCAGTAAGATTATTCTGCCCCGGGAAAACCTGAAAAATCTTGAAGATCTGCCAAATGCCGCCAAGGAAACGATGAACTTTTACGGAATTGAAACGATCGACGAAGCCGTCCCTCTGGTGATCCCCTCATTAGGCTCAACCCGAAAAGAGACCGGCATCCAACAACCGCCTTTAATTAAATACGAGAACGCCGCGAACGTTGCATCACCATGAGTGTGATCGTTCGACAATTTCTTGCCAATAAAAAACCGTGGTCTGTTAAAAAGCGCACACCGCAATGCGGGGACAGACCTCCAGGCGGCGGCTGTAAGCCGCTTGCCGCTCTGAGCTCTGTCCCCTTCGAAGCCGGGCAACGCCCATCTTCAAACTAACCGGCTTTAACGTAACGGGGGAAATTAATCGGGGACCACTATTTATTTCTTCCTTTTTTTGGCCGACCAGTTTTACCAGGAGTAACACGACGGCCGAGTATTTCACTTATTTCCTCGGTAAACTTATCGGAACCTAAGGCAAAGTTCCTATTTGTCGCTTTACGAATTTTATCAATTTCCTAATCCGGCAGAAGGCTCACCAGTTGATAGAGTTGTTCGACCAGGTCTTGGCTGGTGTCAATTTCTAACCAGGAAATATCGGCAATTTCATCGAGGGAGGGTACTTCGAAACGCTGGCGTTTGACAATCTCGATATCAGCGTCGGAGGCATCAACGCCGGCTGCCGCCCGTTGGCTGAGATTTCTCTCCAGTACTGACCACGGGGCCCGGCAAACAACCAATCGGATCGGAACTCCAGATTTTTTTGCCACTTCGTAAATAAGCTCACGATCAACCGTTTTCAGGCTTGAGGCATCGACGATCACCGACTCCCCTGAAGCCACTGCGGCGGCGGTTTGTTCAGCCAACACTTTGTAGGTTTCCCGGGTTTTTTCCCGATTATAAATCCCTTCTCCAAAGGGAGCGGCCGCATTCTGCCCGGCAACTCCGCACAGCTCTTTGCGCACAACGTCGGAGCGCAGCCACTTGAGCCCCCATAAAGCTGACATGGCCCGAGCCAGGTAGCTTTTGCCACTACCGCTGATCCCGGCCAACAGAATAATGCCCTCCGGTGGCTTAGAAGCGTAGATAGTGGCGAGACGAAAATAACGCGCCGCCCGAACTCGAGCCTGATTCCCGGCCTCTGCATCAAGGGCCGGATCAGCGCATAAAAAGCTTAATACTTTACCACGAACATAGGCGCGATAACACTTGTAAAAAGAGAGCAGTTCCGGCTCGAAAAGAGATCCCAACTGTTTACGGCAACGATTGATAAAATAAGCCGCATAATCGAAGCGATTATTCTCTTCCAGATCCATCGCCAGAAAGGCCAGGTCATTGACCACATCAAGACGCCGGAAACGTTGATTGAACTCTATACAGTCATAAACCAGGGGTGCTCCGGGCGGCAGGCAGACATGTTCCATATGCAGGTCGCCATGCCCTTCTCGAACCGCCCCCTCTTTAACCCGGCGCACAAAAAGCTTATGCCGCTCTTGCAAAAAATCCCGGCTGAAGTCAATAATACGCTGATAATCCCGGGCCATGATCGTATCATTTACAAAACACTTGGTCTGGGAAAAGTTCTCCTCGACATCAAAACGAACCTTCTCACGCGAACCGAAGCGGCCATCCTTATAAACTTTGGCTTGCTCATAAAAAATGTCCAGCAGATCGACCAACTCGTCAAGTTGACTCTCCTGCAATTGATCTTCGGCCAAAAGCCGGCGCATTAAAAATGTCTCCGGCAAACGCCGCATAACTACAGCATAATCGACAACCGCACCGTCACCGCCCAAAAAATAGCCGCCGTCACGCTTAACCACATTTTCGACCTTCAGGTAGTAATCCCCACCTAAACGCCGATTCAGTCGAAGTTCCTCCTGACAATAAAAATATCTTTTCGCCAGGGTTGAAAAATCAAGAAAACCAAAATCAACCGGTTTTTTTATCTTATAAACATAATCACCGGCCAAAAAAACCCAGGAGGCATGGGTCTGAATAAGCTCGACCGATTCAGGAAGCGGAGCGTAGCGATTGGTTTGCAAGAGGTCATCTACCATTGCCGGTTGCTGGGTATCATTCATAATAGATTGTCCTATTTAGTGCGCGACCGAAAACCGCCAATTTCCTCGATTGCGGCGTTAGGCTCAAATTTTAATCCTCGGAATACTCAGTGTATGCCTGCGGTTAAAACCTGAGCCTGCCTTGCACTCAAGAAAATTGTCAGGTTTTCGGTCAGGCACTATTTGATTTATTCGGCGGGATAAGAGATCAGGAATTGATCTTCAAGCTGGGTTTCATCGACGCCTGAAATTTTTACTTTTCGATCTTCAATCTGTAATTTGCCGGCGCAAAAGAGGGCCAGCGCCCGAGAGAAAATTTTATGTTCACAGCGAAGGATGCGGGCGGCCAGACGCTCTTGACTGTCATCCGACAGCACCGGAACTGCCGCCTGGATAATAATTGGCCCATGATCAACTTTTTCATCAACAAAGTGAACCGTACAGCCGGCCAGCTTGACGCCATAGGCAAAAGCTTGTTCCTGGCCGTGGGTGCCGGGAAAAGAGGGGAGAAGAGCCGGATGGATATTGATTACCCGATCAGGGAAAGCGGCGAGAAAACCGGCTCCCAAAACCCGCATGAATCCGGCCAGAACAACCAGGTCGACCCGGTTCTCCTTAAGCACTTTAACCAACTCTTGATCAAAACTGTGGCGATCACTATAATCATCATGCTTTACAATTTTGGTCGGAATGCCATGGTTCGCCGCCCGGGTCAGACCATAAGCCTCGGCATCATTGCTGATAACCAAGGCAATCTCTCCGGCAATACTTCCAGCCTTAACCGCTTCAATAATCGATTGCAGATTACTGCCGCTACCCGAAATCAGGATACCAATCTTAATCATCTTTTCGCCGTTCAGTCTCAATAAAGGAGATCGGTTCATCTCCGGGTTCACGTTTGCCGATCTCACCAATCACGTAAGCCTGCTCTTCGAGGGCATGGAGTCGCTCAAGAATATCATCAACCTCTTCGACCGGCACGATCAAAGCCATACCGATACCGCAATTGAACGTCGTCAACATCTCTTTCTTCGAGACCTTGCCCTGCCGGGCAATCAACTCAAAAATCGGCAGGCGCGGCCAGGCAAAAGCGTCAATCTGAACCTGACAACGATCCGGCACCACCCTGACAATATTCTCCTGAAGACCGCCACCGGTGATATGAGCCACGCCTTTCAAATGAAAATCACGGTGTAAATTCAGAATCGTCCGCACATAGATACGGGTCGGCCGCAGCAGTTCTTCTCCGAGACTCAGCTCCAGTTCCGGCAATTTTTCATCCAGACTATATGCACTCTCTTCCAGCAGAACCCGCCGCGCCAGAGAGTAACCATTACTGTGGAGACCGGAAGAGGCGATACCGATAATCCGGTCACCGACTTTGACTTCCGAACCATCGATGAGATCTGACTTATCAACGATACCGACGGCAAAGCCTGCCAATTCATAATCAGAGCCCTGATAAAACCCCGGCATTTCGGCAGTTTCTCCGCCGATCAAAGAGCAACCGGCCTCTTTACAGCCGCTGGCAATACCGGCAATAATCTTGGTGGCCCGCTCGACTTCCAGCTGGCTGGTCGCCAGATAATCAAGAAAAAAGAGGGGCTCAGCCCCTTGAACCACAATATCGTTGACCACCATGGCCACCAGATCGATACCTATCGTATCATGTTTATCCGCCAAAAAAGCGAGCTTTAGTTTAGTTCCGACACCATCGGTGGAAGAGACCAATACGGGATCACGATATTTATCTGATTGCAGTGAAAAAAGTGCCCCGAAGCCACCAATATCAGCTAACACCTCGGAACGAAAAGTCTCTTTCACCAAAGGGGCAATTTTTTTTACCAAACGGTTACCGGCTTCAATATCAACCCCGGCATCTTTATAGGTCGTTCCTTTATTTGATTTAGTCAAAACAAGTTTCCTTTCATTGAATTGTGTAACTATTCAGCACAAGTAGAGAAGCACCATATATTGATGAATTTGCGGGTTAGCTGAATAGTTACTGAATTGTCAACATTTAAATTCGAGAAAGCCGACGACTTTGTCTGTAAAAATTATCAAATACGATTGTAACGAAATGAGAGTGATAAAGTCAAACTTTATCTTCCCGAATCAATCCGAAAACCTCTTCCAGGGAGGTCATGGTTCGACTCACCGCACCCCGATGCCGATCAACGGTAGCGGCCGCTTTTAAACCCTCACCCAGCGCAAAACCGGGTTCCTGCAGACAGCGGCGAAAAAGAATTTCCAGCTCAGCCTCACCATCAACCGGCAAGCCTCCGCCTTGGTCATCAAGGTAGCCGAAACCATCCCTGAAATTAGCAATATAGGATCCATGGATAACTGCTTTAGCAAAAACCGCCGCCTCCAGAGGGTTATGACCGCCAATCCCGGGCACTAGGGTGCCACCGATAATTGCAAAACGAGAGAGACGATAAAAGTGAATCAGATCACCCAGCGTATCAAGTAACAAAACCGCCGGCACTTTAGGCAAAACGGCACTGTCTGACCTCTCTTTCCATAATGAAAAACGCAGATAATCGACCTCTCTTAAAGTCAAAAATTCTGCTATCTCGGTAAAACGCTGCGGGTGACGAGGAGCCAGCACCAGACAAGCATACTTGCTGGTTTCAGGAACCTGCAAAAGACATTTTTCCCAGGCATCAAGAATCATCTCCTCCTCTCCGGGATGAGTAGATCCAGCCACAACAACCGGAATTTCCGGAGCAAACAGGTTCCGGTAAAGGTTTTGCGCCCCACTATTTCCGGAAGGAAGCAGATCAAACTTCATATTGCCACTTAAAATAATCCGTTCCGAAGAAGTGCCGAGGTCGGCAAAACGTTGGCCCGAAACCTGATCCTGAACAACCACAACGGTCGGAGCGGCAAACATAGTCTTGGTAAAAAAACGGCAAAAACGATAATTTGTAAAACTTTTCAAAGAGAGCCGGGCATTGACCAAAGCCAGGGGCAAACCCTGACGCTTGGCGTAATGAAGCAAATTGGGCCAGAGTTCGGTCTCGGCAATAATCAGGCATTTGGGCCGAAAACGGCGAAAAAAAAGGGGCCACAACCCCGGCAGATCGAGCGGTAGCAAAACAACCCGGGCCTGAGGAAAAAGTCTTTTGGCTGTTTGACGACCGGTCAAAGTCATCGTCGTCAATAACAGCCCGGTTTCCGGATAGCGTTCGCACCAAGCCTGAATCAGCGGCACCAGCATCTGAACTTCACCAACGGAGGCACCATGAAACCAGCTTGTCCGAGATTCATTTCCGGCCTGAAATTGCGGTCGCGGCCAGCCCCAACCCAAACGTTCTCCCAAACCTGCAAGACTCCCCTGTCGCCGATACATATACCACAACAGACCCGGCCAGGACAACAACAGCAAAGAACAAAGAATAATATTATAGATGATATACAATTTCAAACAATCCCCAACCTTGCGGCGAGACCCGGATTATGGACCAGATCATGTTCGATGGCAACAAGATCGTCCGGGGTTCCGACATCCCGCCAATAATAGTTGTCTTGCGTATCTACGACATGACTAATGATATCGAGCCGGCCGGCCGCCAGCAGGCGGCGATAAAAAGTGATCAGGGAAAAAGGTCGACCGCTTGGCTCCCGCGCCATCAGATCAAGCAACAAAGGCGAACAGATCTGAATACCTGTATAGGCCAAAATCCGGCTTCCGGAAGCCGGCCGAGAACGACCAAAGCCCCGGATACGCCCCCGGCAATCAACCTCAACCTGATTATAGCGCTCCCGATCATGTAACAGCATGGTCACCAATGATCGGCGTTTCAGGTGTTGAGTAACCGCCTCAAGCAGTGAAATATCACTAACAACATCTGCATTCGTCGTCACAAAAAAAGGGCCACGCAGATAGCGTGAGGCGTTGCGAATAGCCCCTCCGGTATCAAGAATCAGGGGTTCATAAAGATACTCGGTCTGCTGAAAACCATAAGCTGATTGTTCTAAAAAAGTCTCCAACTGAGTCGAAAGATGATGCCCGTTAACCACCAGCATCCGGGGTTTAAGTCTTCTTAAGCGATTAAGGGAAAGGGCCAGCATCGGCAACCCGGCTACCGGAACCAAAGGTTTCGGTAGCCGCTCGGTCAAAGGTTTCAGTCGCGTACCAAAACCGGCAGCCAAAATCATGGCCCGCCATTCCGAAAGCAAGAGAGGCTTTACTGAAGACATAAAAAATAATCCTGCTAAGAGAAGGTAAAATTTACCGGAACAACTATAAAACAGTGACATTTCTCTTGCCAAAAGCTACTGCTATAGTTTATGCTGACAGATACGCTACAACAATAATGGAAACCCATAACCATGTCAACCGGACAACCTCCTAAAGGAAAATTCACATGCACCCGGAAACCAACAAAATGCCGGCCAAACAGCACGGCGGAAAAGATATCCCTGAACTGCGCTTGATCGCTTGGGAAACCACCAGAAGTTGTAATCTCTCCTGCATTCACTGTCGGGCGGCGGCCGAAAAAGGCCCCTACTCTGGCGAACTGGATACGAAAAAAGCCTTCTCTTTCCTGGATACGGTCGCCTCTTTCAGCAAACCGGTCATCATCCTGACCGGCGGTGAACCGATGCTCCGCGACGATATCTATGATTTGGCCGCCTACGGCACCAAACTGGGTTTGCGTATGGTCCTGGCAACCAACGGCACCCTCGTTGACCAAGAAAGTATCAAGCGCATGATCGACTGCGGCATTCAAAGAATAAGTGTCAGTTTAGATGGCGCAAATGCCGAAACCCATGATAATTTTCGCCAGGTAAAAGGCGCTTTTGCAAATTCCCTGCGAGCCTTGGACTTCGCTCGGGATAACGGCATGGAATTTCAAGTTAACACAACCATTACCAAACTAAATATAAGTGAGATACCGGCAATCCTCGATCTGACGGTCAAACTTGGAGCCGTGGCCCACCACATTTTTCTTCTCGTACCCACTGGTCGGGGCAAAGAACTCGAAGAGCAGGAGATCCCGGCTGAAGAGTATGAGAGAACCTTAAATTGGTTTTACGACCAAAGAGACAAAGTTCCGCTCCAGCTTAAAGCGACCTGCGCCCCGCATTACCTGCGTATTTTACGGCAACGGAGTAAGGCTGAGGGCAAGAAAGTCACATTTAAAACCCATGGTCTTGATGCCGTTACCCGGGGCTGTCTGGGCGGTATCGGTTTTTGCTTTGTCTCCCATACGGGTGACGTCCAGCCCTGCGGCTACCTTGAAGCCAAGGCCGGCAACATTCTTGAAACCGACTTCCGGAAGATCTGGGAGGAGTCGGAAGTTTTCACGCGCCTGCGGGATTACGACTCCCTTGAGGGTAAATGCGGCATCTGTGAATACAAAAGGGTCTGCGGCGGCTGTCGCGCCCGGGCTTTTGAGGCGACCGGTAATTACATGGCCGAAGAGCCCTACTGTGTTTATGAACCGAAAAAGAAAAGGTGATGGAAACCGCAATCCTGATTGTTCTCTGTATGATCGGCTTGATCGGCACCTTGATGCCGGTGATGCCCGGTAGCGGCCTGATCTTTATCGGGGCGCTGGCGTATGCTTTGCTCACCAATTTTCAGGTCATCACCGGCTCAGCCGTCATGATCCTTTTAGGTCTGATGTTAGTTGGCTCAATCGGTCAGTTTTTTATCACCAGTTTCGGGGCCAAAGTAATGGGGGCCGGCAAATATGGTATTATCGGTGCTTTTGTCGGTTTTTTCTTAGGTTTAGTCTTTATTCCGGCCCCGGGAGGCTCTCTGCTGGGAGCTTTTGCCGGAGCTTTTATATGCGAACTGGCTTTTGCCGTTAAAAGTCAAAGAGAGAGCCTCAAGGCCGGAATCGGCGCGGCTATCGGAGCAATTTTCAGCCTCTTTTTTGAGTTCTTCATCGGTGTCATCATGGTCGCCTACACCTTGATGCTGATCTGGAATAATAGTCAGGTGGAATCAATCATCCTCTAGGAGCCTGTCCGAGAATAGGATTTTTTTCTCAGATCAAGGCATTTTTTGACAATAAGCATAGACATACACCTAGTATTTCGAGCATTATTTTCAAAAAATAACGCCGAGCTGGGGAAAAAAGACATTCTCGGACAGGCTCCTAAGAAGCTGTTGCTGTTTTATCATCTTGTAAAACTGCAAGCAGAGATTCGATTTTATAGGGTTTGGCAACCATACCATTAAATCCATAAGCCTTAAAATCCGCCATCACCGGATCTTGCGAATAACCACTGGAAACAATGGCTTTGACGTCGGCATCAATCTCCCTGAGCCGCCTAATTGCCTCTCGACCACCCATCCCGCCGGGGATTGAAAGATCCATCAGAACCGCCTGAAAACTTAAACCTTCCACTAAATCTGTTTTGTAAGTTTCAAGCAGGGCCGCACCATCGGCAACCGCCACAACTTCATAGCCGAGCATCTCCAACATTTCAGTTACAACTTCACAAATCACCTCTTCATCATCCATAAGCAAAATTCTGCCTTTGCCAACATCATCGTCTGCTTTCAACAGTGTCTCCGGGGCAGCAACTGAGCCCTTTTCATTAAACCGGCCGGTTGACGGCAAGAGAAAAGTAAAGGTCGAACCGACTCCAGGCTCTGAAGTTACGTCAAGATGACCATCGTGGTTTGCAATTACAGAGTAACAGGTTGCCAGTCCGAGCCCGCTACCGGCCTCCTTGGTCGTATAATAGGGCTCAAAAATATGGGGTATGATTTCAGGCTCAATGCCGCAACCTTGATCTCGCACCGAAACCTTAACGTAAGGCCCGGATTTCAGATCAACCAAAGAATCATCCATAATTTCCAGGTTGGCAATAGAGATCCGGACAATACCGGTATCATCCATCGCCTGCCTGGCATTAGTCACCAAATTATTAACCACCTGACTAATCTGCCCACTATCAATTTCTACATCCCAGACGTCAGCTTCAAATTCTACTTCGGCTTTCACCTGTGAGCCATGAAGAACAAACTCGGCTGACTCTTTAATCAACTCAGGCAATGCCGTCTTCTCTTTAACCGGAGCTCCACCTTTGGCAAAAGTCAGGAGTTGTTGAGCTAAAGAGACAGCCCGGCCAATCGCATTTTCCGCTTTCACCAGATGTTTCTCGGTTGTTGTAAAACCTTGATCGTAAGAGAGTCTGACCAGATCAAGACTACCCTGCAGACCCATTAAAAGATTATTGAAATCATGGGCAATGCCCCCGGCCAAGATCCCGACAGCCTCAAGTTTCTCAGTCTTCAGACGTTCCTGCTGAAGTTTTTTCTCATCTCTTACATCACGAAAAACCAGAACCACCCCAAGCCGTTGCCCCTGCCGACCGATAATTGGAGCAGCGCTATCGGCCACCGCAACCTCGACTCCCGAACGGGAAATTAGCAGGGCATGATTAGCCAGCTCCACGACCCGGTTTTCAGCCAGAACCAGGGCCACAGGATTGGACATAATCTTCCGGCTATGTTCATGAATAATGTGAAACACTTCATCAACCGCCCGACCTGAAGCGGCAGCATTACTCCAACCGGTCAAGATCTCGGCTACCGGGTTAAGCAAGGTCACACGGCCATAATTATCCGTGGTAATCACCCCATCACCGATACTGCGCAGGGTAACCGCGAGCCGCTCTTTCTCCGCCTCCAGAAAATCCTCAGCCAATTTCCGCGGTGTGATGTCCCGGTTACTGGCCCGAACCCCTAAATCTTCACCTGCAGGGTCGGTTATCGGACGACAGATGTGGCTTAACCAGCGGATAGAACCATCTTTGTGATGAATACGAAACTCAATCGGCTTAAAACGTCCATTTCCCATAACCTCGTGCCGATGACCAATAAAAATTTCGCGATCTTCGGCCACAACAATCTCGTCCATCAATTTTTGGTTGGCGTAGAATTCTTGAGCGTGATATCCGGTAATTTCACAGCATGAAGGTGAAACATGGATAAACCTGCCCTCAGGATCACGCCAGCACTCCATATCATAAGCGTAATCCGCAATCGTGCGATAGTGAATCTCACTTTCACGCAATTTAGCTTCAGCCTCTTCGCGCAGTTTACGATCATCTTTCAAAGATATAACCATATCGTTGAAACAGAGCGCAAAAGAGCCAATCTCATCATCCGGGAAATCTCCCTTGACCAGTTCCAGGCTGCCGCTGCGAATCTTCTCGCTGGCCAGATAGAGTCTTTCGATGGGACGGATCATCAAGCGGGATAGATACCAACTGCCAAACAGAATCAAAGCTAAAGCAAAACCGGAAAGATAGGCAAAACTATAACGCAAAGCTCTGGTTAAGGCATAGGCGGAAGATAACGACATCTCACTGACAACCAACAGCGGCAAACCTTCGATCTTGATTACAACTCCGAAAACCGCTTCCTGATCAAGATTGGAATACTCGCCCAATGCGGACGAAGCTCCTTCCAGCACCTTCGCTATCGGAGTTATATAGTCGAGTTTAGAGCCCTTAAGAACATGATTAATGTCAGCATGGGCCACCACTTCACCCTTGAGGTTGACCAGAAAAAGCTCACTTTGTCCCGAGTCCTGCCGAGGAAAAGTATTGAAAAGATTCTTCAATGAAAGTTCGGCAAAGAGGTAGCCCTGCTGTTTACCGGTAGTCAGGGAAGTTATCGGGTAAACCATAACCAACTGCGGCTCAAGCTGCCACTGGGTGAAAAAGATCATTTTTTTATCAGGATAACCGGTTGCAAAATCCAACAGAGGCGAGGACATGCCGGGACTTAAGTAACCATATCGTGACAAGGCCTCAAGCACGTTGTTATCTTGGTCAACGATCACGATCTTGCGAATTTCGGGATGTTGGCGATAGGGCCAGGAGAGAAGCCCATCATTATTTCGTTTAAAGAGATACTGGCTCGCACAATGCGAGAGGCTACGATCAATCTCGCGGACATGCCAGCCCATCTGCTTACCGGCCGCCTGGGCTTGAACCAGGTTAATGCGCTCAACATCTTCGTGAATATGCCCCTGCAAAATCTTATAAAAATAGCCGGAACCAAGCAGCAGCGGCAAGACTGCAACTATAATAAAACCGCAAAGTAATTTTCGATAAAGAGAAAATTTCACTCTCACCGCAAAACCTCATCCGCCTGCAAAAGGATATCGTCACTGATCTCAAGGCCTAACCCTTGAACCTCTTTTAAAGAGACCACAAGATTTACTTTTTCGGCATTCTGAACCGGAATATCCCGAGGAGCCCCACCCTTGAGAATTTGGTCGACAATGGTTGCCGCCTGAAAACCGACACCATAAAAATCGGGGCTGTAACCCATCACGCCACCACGCTGAAGTAACATATTATCGATCACCATCAACGGAATTTTCAGACGGTGCGAAAGTTTGAGAAGTTCATTAAAATGAGCCACCGCGAGCGGATCCGGCAACATAAAAATAGCATCGGCCCGTTCGGGGCTGAAACTTCGGCAACTTTTGACCATCTCATCGCGGTTACGCACATGGACAACCACCAGCTCAAGCCCGATATCGGCCGCCGCCCGGCGCAGAAAACCTTGATTCAAAGAGCGCTTTGAAATCTCCACTTCAGGATCAAAAAAGAGCGCCACTCGCGTCATGGCCGGAAACGCCTTTTTAAACAACAGCAAGCGTTGCGGCAGCAGCTCTATGGAGAGATGACTGACCCCGGTAAAATTTCCGCCCGGACGCCGCAGGCTATCCACAATTTTCGAACCTAAAGGATCGGCAACCGCCGTAAAGACCACCGGCATTTCGGCTTTACTCGCGGCCAAAGCGGCCTGAATCGCCCGGGTTACCGGTGTCGTAATTGAAAAAATCAGATCGTAATCGGCGGCCACCAGCTTCTCCATCAAGGGCTCCACCTTAGTGGTGTCCCGACCGAGACAATGAACGTCAAAAAAGAGATCGTTATCAAGGTTGTAGCCTCGACCCTTAAGCCCGCTCCGCAAGCCCTCATACGATTTGAGGAATGGCGGCGCAAAAGCCAGCACGGCAACCCGATGCACCCGGTGGTTGTTGCGGGGTTCATCAGCCATTGTATTAACCGGTTTCAAAAGCAAACCCGAAACCAGCAACAACGGCAACAGCAACGACCAAAACCAGCAGTTTGAACAAGGCTTTCGCATATCCACTACCTTTTTTTAAAACTTTAATAAAAGTTGATGCATTCGTAAAAAGTAACGGGATGGCTAAGTAAAAATTTCGATAGACAAGATGATGTGGTTTTCCAGGCGCGAGACCATACATGTAGTATGTCGAGTGTCTGGAAAACCACATCATCTCAGGATATCGGAACTTTTTACGACGCCATCAAAGTTAACAATTGTACGTAAGGACTACAACAAGTATCTAATGCAATTTATCACATGGTTTCTATCAGTTATACTCCTATTTTGCAAGCCTGAAAAAAGCAATTGACAAGTAGTCTGAATCGGGTGTATGCAACTTTTAATAATCGGCAACGCGGACGGGCCTCCCCGCCGGTCGCCGGACATTTGTGATTATTAACAGATTAACCATAAGAACTAAAAAACCATGGTTGCAAAAAACGACAAACAGCAAAAAACGACCCCGAAACCGCACCCCGAAATTACGATTTTTTCGGACTGGTGCAAAGGTTGCGGCATCTGTGTCGCCTTCTGCCCCAAAGAGGTGCTGAGCATGGATGAAAACCGCCGAGTCTTTGTCAAAAACCCGGAAAAATGCATCGCCTGCCACATGTGCGAGCTGCGCTGTCCCGACTTTGCCATCAATGTCGAGGAGGCCCCACCGGCTATAGAAGCCCGGGAGGAAAAATAATGACTAAAAAAACCTCCTACCAGTTAATGCAGGGCAATGAGGCTGTCGCTGAAGGCGCCTTGGCCGCCGGCGTCAGTTTTTTTGCCGGCTACCCGATCACCCCCTCCACGGAAATAGCCGAGGTTCTGGCTGATCGCCTGCCTGCAACCGGAGGCAAATTCATCCAGATGGAAGATGAGATCGGCAGTATTGCGGCGATTATCGGAGCCTCTATCGGTGGCCGAAAAACCCTGACCGCAACCTCGGGGCCGGGCTTTTCCCTGATGCAGGAGAACTTAGGCTTTGCCTGTCTGGCCGAGATTCCACTGGTGATTGTCAATGTCATGCGCGCCGGCCCCTCAACCGGTCTACCGACCAGCCCCTCTCAGGGAGATGTCATGCAAGCCCGTTGGGGCACCCACGGCGACCATCCGATTATCGCTTTAACGCCATCCAGTGTTGAAGAGGCTTTTCACTACACCATTAAAGCGGTCAATTTTGCCGAGAAATACCGCAATCCGGTCATCGTCTTGATGGATGAGGTCATCGGCCATATGCGGGCTCGGGTCAACCTGCCGCCTATATCAATGATCGAACGGATCAACCGGGTTCAGCCCAATATGCCCCCGGAATGGTATCTGCCCTACGAACGTTCCGCCACCGGGGTTGCGCCAATGGCCAGTTTCGGTGATGGCTACCGTTACCACGTCACCGGCCTGGTTCATGACGCCAAAGGCTTTCCCACAGCCAATCCCAATGAAGCCCGCGACAACATTCGCGGCCTCTTTGCCAAGATCGAACGCGGTTTTCGCGAAATCTGCCTGGTTGATTACGAATTTATGGAGGATGCCGAACACGCTATCGTCGCCTATGGCAGCATGGTTCTCTCGGCCCGTTCCGCGTTAGAGCAGTTACGCGAATCCGGCATTAAAGTCGGCATGATCAAACTCGGCACACTCTGGCCTTTTCCCCGTTTCGCTCTGGAACGTTTCTTACCGCAACTCAAAACCATTCTCGTGCCGGAGCTCAATATGGGACAGATTTATCGCGAAGTACTGCGGGTCAATGCCGGTAAGGCGGTAATTGAAAAACTTAACCGGGTCAATGGTACCATCATTGCCCCGAATGAAATTGTTAAAACAGTTAAAGGAATGGTCCGATGATCAGCAACAGTCAACTGGTCAACAAATATTTTCGCCACAGCAAAAAATTCCCCCACATCTGGTGCCCGGGTTGCGGCATCGGCATCATTTTAGGGAATATGCTGCGCTCGATCGACACTCTGGCAATCGACAAAAATGATATCGCTTTCGTCTCGGGCATCGGCTGTACCGGCCGGGCTCCGGTCTATGTCGATTTCAACACCCTGCACACCACCCATGGGCGCGCCTTGCCCTTTGCCACCGGCCTCAAACTGGCTCGCCCGGAGCTCAATGTGATAGTTGCCACCGGTGACGGTGACGCTACAGCAATCGGCGGCAACCACCTGATTCATGCCTGCCGCCGCAACATCGACATCACCACGATTATCTTCAACAACTATATCTACGGAATGACCGGAGGTCAGTACAGCCCGACCACGCCGCATGGCGACAAAGCCTCCACCTGTAAACTCGGCAACATTGAAAGACCATTCAATATCTCGGCTCTGGTGGAAGCAGCCGGAGCCACGTTTGTCGGCCGCACAACCAGCTACCATACCCTGCAAATGCAGAATATCATCAAAAAAGCGATCCTGCACAAAGGTTTTTCGGTAGTCGAGGTCATCACCCACTGCCCGACCACCTATGGACGTCTCAACTGCAAAGGCAGTGCCGTAGAGATGTTAAAATGGCAAAAAGAGATTGCTATTGATAAAAGTCGGGCCGACAAGATGAGCCCCAAGGAACTCGAAGGACGGATTATAACCGGCGTTCTCATTGAAAAGGAGTTGCCGGAATTTTGCGAACAGTACGACTCTATTATTGAGCAGGCACAAAGCCAGGCGGGGAAACCTAAGTGAAACATACTAAAACTGAAATAAGACTGGCGGGCAGCGGTGGCCAGGGCCTGATCACCGCCGGTATCATTCTGGCTGAAGCCGCAATTTTAGATAATAAAAATGTCGTTCAGAGCCAATCTTATGGTCCTGAAGCAAGAGGCGGAGCCAGCCGGGCTGAGATCATCATCGCTGAGGGGCCGATATTTTTCCCCAAAGCAACCTGGGTCGATATTCTTCTGGCGATGAGCCAGAAAGCCAGCGATCAATACTCCTTTGACCTGAAAACCGGGGGCATCTTTATCGTTGATACAACCTATGTAAACCAGATTCCGACAAGCAGCGCTTTAGCCATTCCCATCTCCTCACGTACCCGGGAGAAATTCGGCAAGGAGCTTTTCAGTAATATAGTTGCGTTGGGAGTTATTTGTGAAGCGACCAAGGTGGTCTCAGCCCAGGCTTTGCAAGCGGCGATCAACGCCAGGGTACCGGACGGCACCGAAAAAATTAATGCAGAAGCATTTGCTTTTGGCCGCAAACTGGCAAAAGAAGCAATAAAGAGTAACAATGGGATTGAAGCGGAAGTAATCGAAGCGGATAGTTAGAGCCTAACAGCTTGCACCGCCTTGGGCTCGAAAACGACGGACAAGTTCAATCTCACGAGCCCGCACATAGGTGCAGATCACTTCACGCATTTCCGCGTCAAGACCAACAAACTCCGCCCCAAAAGCCTTCTCATCCATACCCACGAACCGCAATTGCACCATGATAGCGGCACTCCTACCAGGAAGGCATAACTCCAAAAAATCAGACTCGGACAACCGAGGATGAGCCGCAATCGGCAAACGACACCCCCCACCACTAATTTCAATGAGAGGAAAAGAGCCACCGGCAACCTTGAGAACAATCGGCTCTTCAACTGAAGGTGCGACCCGGTGAAATTGACGCCGATCACCACCCATAAGATTATCTAAATCAACCTTGATCATTGCCTTTCTTTACCATTTTTTTAAAAAGGAACTCGACCCGTCGATTGCGAGCCCGGTTTTCAGAGGTCAGGTTGGAAACTAAAGGCTGGGTGTCAGCATAACCAGTAGCCGTCAACCGCTCCGCCCCGAGCCCATTATCAAGCAAGTAACGCAACACCGTCGTTGCCCTTAAAGCCGAAAGTTCCCAATTTGATAAAAACTTTCCTGCACTTATCGGAATATTATCGGTATGCCCTTTGATATCTATATGGTACTCAGGATTTTTTAAGGCCATAATAATTATCTTGTCAAGAGCGGAAAAAACTCGAGAATTGATTTCGACAGAACCGCTCTCAAACATCACCTTACCACCAATCCTGAGCAGAGCCCCTTCATCGCCCATATCGACAACGGTTGAACTGCTCAGCTTTTCATCATTGATGATATCCTCCAGCTCAGTCGCCACTGTCTTCTGTTTGGAGAGCAGGTTGACAACTGCATCCCCCCCATCTTTTACCTCTTCTTGTTCAAGGGCCGTCATCGGCACAGCATTACCGAGACTAACGCGAACTTCACTCATGATCGAACGAAACTTTTTATTATCGATACTACTGATTGAAAAGAGCAGAACAAAGAAACAGAGCAACAGCGTACTCAGATCAGCAAAAGTTGCCAACCATTCACTCTCTCCCTCAGTTTCAGGTTCTGAATAATGTCCGCGCCCCGGCTTTTCCATAGCTGCCTACTCTGCCTTTTCTGTTGCAGAACTACGTTTAAAGATCTCCTCTTCAACCTCCTGGCGGGTTCTCGGCGGCAGAAAAGAGGATAGTTTTTCATAAACCATCAGAGGGTTGTTGGACTCTAAAATTGAGCGGGCTCCCTCAAAAATAATCTCTAAAATCAGCACTTCACGGGCGGTTCTTGCTTTAAGTTTACCGGAGAGCGGCAAAAAAAACATGGTCGCCATCAACGAACCGTAAAAAGTTGTTAAAAGGGCCACCGCCATTGACGGACCAATAGTCTCAGGATTTTCCAGGTTACTGAGCATCTGCACCAGACCGATCAAAGTACCAAGCATGCCGAAGGCGGGCGAAATATTACCCATCTTGCGAAAAATTTCCTGAGGAATATAGTGCCGAGCCCTTAGGGCATCAATCTCAATGACCAGGGTATTGGCAATCATTTCACGTTCAGCCCCATCAGCAATCATCTGACAGGCTTTTCGCAAAACCTGATTATTGCTGCGTACGTCCTGAAGAGCCATAATCCCCTTTTTACGACACACCTCAGCTAACCGAATCATTAGCTTAACAACGTCTTCAGGTTTTTCCTCCTTATCGATAAAAACGATCATCATCGCTTTAAAAGCGGTAGCAATATCACCAAAGGGAAAGTTAAAAAGGGTTGCGGAGAGAGTACCGCCAACCACCACCATCATGCCCGGGATATTGACAAAGAGCAGCATTGAACCACCTTGAAAGATGGCAGTAAGAATCAGGGAAAAACCAGCCAGTATTCCGACAAAAGTTGCGATATCCATTATAATCCGGTTGTCAGTTGTTAATTACCAGTGCTTTACCAGGAAGTTGTAGACTAAGAAGCAGACCCGAGCCGGCCTATAAGCCGAATTCTGTACTCCCATTTAGTCGCCTAACGGAAGTGATGACCATTCATCTAGGGTTACGGTTGCCCGCAACCTCAAGCAGCCTACCCGCTTCGCCGAACCGGCTGTCACCAGCCGGTTACTTGAGACGAGCCGCCTCAATCTCCTAGCAGAAGAAAACGAAACCTATTTGGCCTTGCACCGGATGGGGTTTACCAAGCTACCGATGTCACCATCGATACTGGTGAGCTCTTACCTCACCGTTTCACCCTTACCCTTAAATTTAAAACCTAAAGGCGGTCTATTTTCTGTGGCACTTGCCTGCCTGTCACCAGGACTTCCCGTTAAGAAGCATCCCGCTCTGCGGTGTTCGGACTTTCCTCCCGTATCACTCCTATTACTTAAAGGAAGAGACACCGGCGATCATCCAGCCTGCTCAGGCCTGCTTCTTAGTCTACAGTTAATACTTTTACTTTTACTTTTACTTTTACTTTTACTTTTACTTTTACTTTTACTTTTTCTTTTACTTTTTCTTTTACTTTTTCTTTTTCTTACTGTCATCCCCATCACGATGGACCATGATACGTTGACAATTAGGACAGTTCATCAACTCCTGAGCTTTCAGCAGGTCGATATAGACCTGTGGAGGAAGTTTAACATTACAACCTCGACAAGTCCCATTTTCAGCTGGAACCACGGCATCATTAAAACGCCGACGAATACGCTGATAGCGTCGTAAAAAAAGATCGTCAATCTCTTTGGCCTTAGCTTGCCGACCTTTACCTCCGGATTTGATCTTCTTTTCAAGAGCCGCAACTTTTTCCGCTATGAGCTTCTCTTCCTGAACCATTTCATCATGCTTTGCCGCAAGCTCTTTCTCATTATCGGCAATCTGCTCTTTGATGGAATCTATCTCCTCAATCAATCCGAGAAGTTCAAGTTCTTGTTTTGCAACCAGTTTCTGATTATGTTCAAGCTCTTTTAATACCGCGAAATACTCTTTATTATTAGAGACTTGAGCAATTTTTTCCTTTGACTGTGAAATCAAACCTTTAAGTCGTTCCACCACATCGCGAAGATCTCGACGCTCTACTTCCTTGGCTGCCAGTTCCTGCTGATACTCCTGTCCGGCACCTCCCAGTAGGTCAATATCCTCTTTTATGTTGTCAAGTTTAGGGGCAAAACCCTCCTGAGTGTCACGAATCAGGTCGAGCCCGCCATCAATCTCTTGTAGCTCCCAGAGCAGTTGCATCTGTTTTTCCAACGTCTTTCCTCCTGTTAAATCTGATTCTTTACTTATATCAATAGTTACAATAATTTTACAAAACTACCCAGGGCTCACACTCAGAGTGAGAGATAGTAACCGGTATCTTAGCGCTATAATCTGATAAAAATTCACGGCACCAGGTCGCACAACCTTCCAAGACCGGCCTTTCCGTGGCAAAATGGCCGGCATCGAGAATCGGGATTCCACCCTGATCAACAACCTCTCGCGCCTCATGATATTTTATATCACCAGTAATAAAGAGATCGGCTCCAGCCGCTTGCGCCTGTTTATAAAAAGAGAAACCGCTGCCCCCACAAAGAGCTATTTTCTTCACTTTACGCTCCGGGTCACCACCAATCAGGCGCAGGGAAGTAGTTCCAAGCCGCAGTTTAACGAGATCGGCAAATTTCGCCAGAATCGTGGCATCTTCCAGCTCACCAATTCGACCTGAACCACAGGCCTCATCGGGAAGCTGCATGGAGTAGAGATCATAGGCCGGAACCTCATAAGGATGCGTCTGCCGCAACCCCTCCAAGACACTCGCCAATCGATCCTTATCGAGCACGGTTTCAAGCCGAATTTCATCAACCAGATTCATTCTGCCGATCTCACCAACTCGGGGAGATGATCCGGGGGCAGGACGAAAACTCCCGACTCCGGAAGAACGAAAAGAACATTCGCTGTAACGACCCGCACCCAAACGTCCGGCCCCGGCGGCAAAAAGAGCGGCCCCGACCCGATCAACTTCGGCCGACGGCACAAAAGTCACCAACTTATAAAGTTCCCTAAAATGTGGTATAAGAGGTAAACAGTCGGTCACACCAAGCAACTCGGCCAGATGATCATTAACCCCTCCGGCGACACTATCCAAATTAGTATGAGAGCTATAGAGGGTAATACTGGCACTCAAAGCTTGTTGCAGCAGATTCCCGGGAAAAACATCCAGATCAAGTCTCTTTAAAGGTTTAAAAAAGAGCGGATGATGACTGAAGATGAAGTTGGCCCCGGCAGCTTGCGCCTCATCAATCACGGCACAAGAAAAATCAAGGCAACAAAGTACCCCATGCAACGGCCACTGCCGGCTGCCGGCCTGCAAACCACAATTATCCCAGGACTCACTCAATCCGGACGGGATTTTTGCCTTAAGATAATCGATCAAAGTACCGTGATTGATCTGACTATTTCCGCCGGGATCAGAGTTCATAAGAGGAAACCTCAACCACAAAAAAAGTGCACCTTCTTGGGGTGCACTTTCATCGTTCCGTTCTCTAGTGACTCAACCTCAGTGGTAAAGTCTCGATCGGCATATATATAGACTGATAAATTTCCGACAATCGGCATCTCTTCCCAAATATTCTGCAAGGAGAATGATGGGCCCACCTGGGTTCGAACCAGGGACCTACCGGTTATGAGCCGGTGGCTCTTCCAGCTGAGCTATGGGCCCGCAACAGCTTAGTCAAGCGGCGTTTCCTACATTACAACCAGCCTCTTTGTCAAGCAGAAAATAGTTCCCGGCATATCTATTGCAAAACATTTTACATCTTGCATCAAGGCTGGCATTATGGCATAATATTTAGATGCAGTAAATTCTGGGGACACAATCCCGATTTCCTTCGGAGAATCAGGTTATGTCCCCAGAATTTACTGAAATCCATCAATATTCGATGCTTTTCAACTTACGCTGAATAGTTACAAAAATTTGACCATAAGACGCCAAAACCATGACTGAAATCAACCTCGACAATGAACCGGCAAAAACTTTCAGTGCCAAGATAAAAAGCCTTGATATAATTCTCGCAGAGCTTGAAACCGGTTGGCCACAAAGCAACAGCCATCTCCAGCGCTGGCGCCAAACCCTTACCACCCTTAACGAGTTGCGCTCAAGTTTCAGCTTACCCGTCACCTGTATAGGCCCGGTAAAATCCGGCAAAAGCACACTCATCAACACCCTGGCCGGAGCAGACCTGCTGCCGACCGGGGCCGGCATCACCACCAGTTTTCCGACCACCGTAAATGCAGGCAAAAACTTTTCCGCCCATATCGAATTACAACCGGAAACCGTCATCAGTGAGATGTTTAAACAAGCGGTCAATCTGATCTTCAGTGACGACCTTGACGACCGCCAACTCTCTCTTTTCAATCCTGACGATCGCGTGCAAATTGACGGCCTCCTCAACAATTATCAGCACCACGGCAAACAACTCACCCGACACGGCATCTTCAACGAGTCCTACCGCCTCTTACGCAACCTTATCAATGGCGCGGAAAAGGTTGCTGAAAATTACCACCACCAGCAATTAGATTTCACAATCAACGATCCCGAAGATCAACGCTATCGACTCTTCATCCGGGATGAAACTCTATCTCCTTACCTGCTCGGCATCAACATCAAGGCTCCTCTTAAACTATTACCCCCATACCTGGCTTTACGAGACCTGCCCGGCCTTGACACCCCCAACCCCAGCCATCAAAGCATTATTGTCCAGCAGCTCAGTGAAAGCCCGGCTCTTATCTACGTTATCAGCAGCCGTATCGGCCTGCGCCAGGCTGACTATCAACTGCTCGAACATCTGCGGGAGTTGGGATTGGAGGAACGTCTGCTTTTTGTCATCAACCTCGATCTGGATGAACATCAAGACAAAAATGAACTTGAAACCATGATCAAACGCTGCTCGGATGAGCTGAGTGAACTGGGCTTTAGTCAACCGCTATACGCTTTTTCAGCCCTTGCCCTTTTCTGGTCCAGACCGGAAATTCTGAGCCAATTAAATCCAACCTCTCAGCAGCGTTTTGCGAGATGGCAGGAAGAGAGTGAAAAACTCGCTGTTTCCATTCAGGGTGAGAAAGATTTCCTGGCTCGCCTGTTAGATTTGGGAAGCAACCAAGCGACTACAGCACTGCTGCAACACAGTGAGAAACGTCTGCAGCAGGTTGTCGACAGCACCCAACGCCTGATTAAAAATAAACTCGCCCGACTCTCGGGAGAAGATGATTCTTTAAGCTCGGATTTAAACCAACACCATACCAACCGTCATAAAGTTGATGCCGTCCTTAAAGAGACCAAGCGCATCATTAACGGAATCTGCAGCGATGTCGAAAAACAGAGCTATGTCAAAATCAGAAGTTGGCTTGATAATAAGGGAACAGACAGCCTGAACAACTATTTGGGTCGAATAATTGACAACTATCAACCCCCTCTGGAGCTCCTGCCGGAAAAGAGCCGCAACCCTTTAACTCCGATTCGGATCATTGACAACCACTTCCAACTCACGATTCCACCCCAACTTAAGGAGAGAGTAGTTGTTGAAACGTTAAGTTTTATGACATCTTTACATGCAGAAATCAACGAGCAACTCTTGCATGGCTGTGCTCCGCTTTTTATTATCTGTGAAAACTTTATCGGAGAAAAGAGTATCAGTCAGGAGGATCTGGCACTACCAATTAAAATCGGCGGAGAAATACCGGAATTTACTTTAAGCAGCGAAGCCGAAGAACGTTTTGCCATTGTCGACAAGATTCAGGCCTTAGCTCTACTCTTAAGCAAAAAAATTATCCGCTTTAGACGCCGCCGGCCACTTGGTGAAGAGTATGCTCAACAACTGAAAAAGGCAACCCTAAAAGAGCTGCCCCGCTGGCTTACAAACTATCGAGAACAACTCAAATACGCCTTCCTGCGGCACCATATCAAAGAGTGCCGTGAGCTGGTCAGCACCTTCTTTATGGATATCTTGGCGAGCACGGAAATGGCCCTGGAACACTCCGAGCAACTTACCGGCGACAGCCAACTGACAACCGCCAAAAAAATAGAGGATCTCAAGAAAGTAGAGGTGCTGCTTGAAGAACTGTAACTTTGAACTAAGATTATGCTCTGATATCTATGTGTTTTCCAGATCGTAACGGAATTGCTGAACCTTGTGCCCCCGGTTCTTCATCACCGGTTTCGGCCTCGGTGTCCGGTTCATCATTCTTGGCTTGATCCTGATGGTTTCGGCGCGACTCACGATCCTTGATCAGCACCGTATCGGCCTCCTCCATGGATTGA
>JAYEGS010000157.1:29930-33364 GCA_034659215.1 Pseudomonadota bacterium
TGCCCCCGGTTCTTCATCACCGGTTTCGGCCTCGGTGTCCGGTTCATCATTCTTGGCTTGATCCTGATGGTTTCGGCGCGACTCACGATCCTTGATCAGCACCGTATCGGCCTCCTCCATGGATTGAACCTGGCTCTCTTTCTCCTTATCCTTGGCCAGTTGTTGAGAAGCTAGTTTACTTTGCTCGACATCAGCCCCATGTGCTCCTTGCTGTTGAACTTTACCTACCGTATCAGTCTGCAGCATGATTTGCTGTAAATCACCTACCCGCATAGGATCACCTCACCATCAACATTTCTTGCACTATTCCATAAAAAAAGGAGAGTCTATAAACTCTCCTTCTTTTATACATGATTAAGCCGGAATTTGCAAACGCTGCAATGACCTCGCCTGCCCGCTATCTTCGTCAATCTCGGCAATAACCGCCGAGAGCCAAATATCTTTCTTCTCGACCTCGTAACGTTGCGGTTTGCCATTGAGAAATTTCTCGATCACGCGGTCAGGTTTCATTCCGATCACCGAGTTACGCCCACCGACCATGCCGACATCGGTTATATAAGCTGTACCCCGCGGCAAAATCCGCTCATCGGCCGTCTGCACATGAGTATGCGTACCCACAAACAAAGATACATGCCCATCAAGAAAAGTAGCCAATGCCGTTTTTTCAGAACTGGCTTCGGCATGAAAATCGACCACAATAATCGGAGTTTCCGATCGTAATCGATTCACTTGATCACGACCTGTCCGAAAAGGGCAATCAGCCGGCCCCAGAAAAACCCGTCCGGCCAAGTTTATAATCCCGACTTTAATCTGCGGACGCCGGTCAAGTTCAACCACAATTGCGCCTTGGCCCAGATCATCGACCGGATAATTTGCCGGCCGCAGGAGGCGGTAATTCTGTCGCAGGTAGCCTTCTATCTCCTTCTGATCCCAGATATGATTGCCACTGGTAATAACATCGATGCCCAACCCGAAAAGCTCATCGGCAATCTTGGGCGTCAAGCCAAATCCACCGGCGGCATTTTCACCGTTAGCAATCACCATGTCAAAAACATGCTCACTCTTCAGAGCGGGCAACAGCGTCGTGACCGCCTTCCGACCGGGCCGACCGATTATATCACCAATAAAAAGCAACTTGATCAATTAATCTTAACCCCCGCCTATTTAGCCATCGTAAAAGCTCTGGTCTCACGAATCACGGTCACCCGAATCTGGCCGGGATAAGTCAGCTCTTTCTCGATTTTACCAGCAATGTCACGCGACAAAACCACAGCATCTTCATCAGTGATGTTCTCATGATTGACCATCACCCGCACATCACGACCGGCCTGAATAGCAAAAGTTTTCTCAACCCCTTTAAAGGAGTTACCAATATCTTCAAGAGCCTCAAGGCGCTTGATGTAGGCATCAAGCATCTCTTTACGGGCTCCGGGACGAGCGCCGGAAAGGGCATCGGCAGCCTGAACCAAAACATCAAGGGGGTGTTTGATCTCAACATCACCATGATGAGCCTCAATAGCCTGAACAATCTCCGGAGATTCGCCATAACGCCGGGCAAAATCAGCCCCGATAACCGCATGGGAGCCCTCAATTTCATGATCCATGGCTTTACCAATATCATGGAGAAGTCCGGCTCGGCGAGCCATTTTATTGGAGAGTTTGAGCTCATCCGCCATCATCCCGCAGATAAAGGCAACCTCTAAAGAGTGCTCATAGATATTCTGCGTATAGCTGGTACGATACTTCAAACGCCCGATCATTCGAACCAGTTCCGGATTCATCCCATGTATACCGAGATCGAAGATCGCTTTTTCGCCGGCATCCTTGATCGTCTGATCGATCTCGCCCTGAACTTTATTGACAACCTCTTCAATCCGGGCCGGATGGATACGGCCATCAGTAATCAGGCGTTCAAGCGCATGTTTTGCCACGGCCCGGCGAACCGGATCAAAAGATGAAATAATAACCGCCTCAGGGGTATCGTCGATAATCAGGTCAACCCCGGTTGCCGCTTCTATGGCCCGGATATTACGACCCTCACGACCAATTATCCGGCCTTTCATATCATCACCGGGCAGATTTACCACCGAAACCGTGCGTTCAGTCGCATAATCACCAGCGTAACGCTGAACCGCCTGAGCAATTATTTTTACGGCCCGTTTTTCAGCGGTCTCTTTGGCTTCATCCTCTATCTGTTTAACCCGTTTAGCTGATTCATGCTTGGCCGCATCCTCCATCAGCTTCATCAGCGTATCTTTGGCTTCAGTTTGGGTTAGACCGGCAATTGATTCAAGCTTGTCCCGCTCTTGCTGTAAAACCGTCTGAACCTCTTTTTCCTTAACCTGAACATTCTTGTCGCGCTGGGACAAACTCTGTTCCCGGCGGCTGAGGTCACCCTCCTTCTTGTCAAGATTGTCGGTTCGCCGCTCCTGGCTCTCCTCTTTACTAACCAGACGTTTTTCCAAGACCTGGGCCTCTTTGCGGCGCTCGACCATATCCGCTTCAAAATCGGACTTGGCCTTCAAAACAACATCTTTAGCCTGCAATGTTGCCTCTTTACGCAACAGGTCGGCCTCTTTACGGGCCTCGGAAACCATCAAATCAGCTTCCTTACGAGATACATCCTGACTTTTTTCAGTAAACTTTTTATAGAGCAGACAACCCGCACCTACCCCTAACGCAACTAAAACAATATAGATTAGTGCTTCCATACCAAAACTCCTCTTTATCACTATCGTTAAAAGTCAAAAAATTTAACGATAGTGTTCTGTCGGTTACAACAGAAAATTATCCACCCTGCAATACAGCGCGGCTTATAATTTAAACTACCCGGAAAAAAGAAACAGAGAGGAGAGAAGAAAAGTCAAACCAGAAGAGGAGGGGCACTAAAAAGTAATATCCACCCATCAACTTAAAAGTTGCAAGTCTCGGCGCAAAAGGATAACTCGATCAGAATCCCTTTAGCCAATAATCATATTTTAAAATCAGCTCTTTTAACTAAATCGTACTATCGACGACTGGCGGAACATCAACTCCGAATCAGGGCCATCATCAAGGGTTCTTCAATCCATACGAGATAATAGTCAACTAAAATCAAACCCTATAGTCTCGTTCATAACTAATTAACCACTAAATATAACGACAACTTATCGAAATTTCAACCTAGGAGACAGTCCGAGAATGCTCTTTTTCCCCAGCTCAGCGTTATTTTTTGAAAATAATGCTCGGAATACTACGTGTATACCTGTGCTTATTTTCAAAAAATGCCTCGATCTGAGAAAAAAGTTCTATTCTCGGGCAGCCCCCAGCACTTCCACCGGCTGAAAAACAGACTTCTTTGCACATCTACACCTTAAATCTTTACCTGAAAATAAGGAGCAGTTCCTCACTTCTCTCTATATCTAAATCGGGAAATCAAACAGAAAAATCCTGCT
>JAYEGS010000157.1:33464-43935 GCA_034659215.1 Pseudomonadota bacterium
CGTTATTTTTTGAAAATAATGCTCGGAATACTAAGTGTATGCCTGTGCTTATTTTCAAAAAATGCCTCGATCTGAGAAAAAATTTCTATTCTCGGACAGCCTCCTACTACCTGATCCAACCTTTTTTCAGAAATCAACAGAAGTTATCTCGGCCAGCAGGCTTTCCGATCGTTCCTTTATTTCACCAAGGTTTTGTTGATGAGTAAGGCACTCATCAGCAATATTCAAAAGAGCCAGCATTACTAACCTGATATCAGTGAATCCGGCTTTCGGCCTCATACCGCCTTGAGTATCCAGCTCATCTAACTTCTTATTTACAAACTCTACCACCTGCTGCACACGCTGACTATCAGCTTCAGTGCGAAACGGAAACTTCTTGCCACGAATGGTTATCGTAACGCTCTTTTTTTCAGTCGCCATGCATTCCTGGTAAAACCTGCTCATTCCCAAGGTTCGGGCTCTCTTCCTCGGGATTCGGACTCTCTTCAGGGAGATAGTTGTCAATCTGGCGCAACAGGCCAACCATTTTTGCATCAACTGCCGTAAATAGATTATTTTGACGACTAACCTCGGCCTCAAGTTCAGCCAACGCCTGGGCCTGTTTTTCGACCACCTGCTGCAAGCGACCCCGCTCTTCAAGAACCTCTCGATAACGCTGACCTAAAGCCAGAGTTCTTTTTTCCAGAAGGACAAAACTTTCTAAACCATTTTCCATAAACAATTTCTCAAAACTTTAAGGTGTCGTAAAATCCGGCTACATCCCCAACAGATTTTCAATCTCACTTATCCGAGCCTCAATCTGTTGGCGTTCTTGCTCTTTGATCACCAACAATTCTCTCTTTTTGAGCTGCAACAGTTGCATTTCAAGAGAGTAATCCTGGCAACCATAACGTCGGGGTTGCTCTCCAACTCGATACTTGGCCTTATTCATTAAACCCTAAAGACTCCACAAACAGCTAAACCTCATCGGCTCTTCTGTAAAAACTAACATACGCCTATTTCAGCTGTCAATGTTTTTTGCGAAAAAATCTTCCCAGAGCCAACAAAAATTGCAACCCTTTTCAAAAAATCTCAATTTCAAGCCATTATACCTGTAACTACACCCGGCGATTCACTCACTCAGACCAAAGTTTGCCCTGATAACTGTCGTGCTCCTGCTGAAAATGGGCAAGATGCTGCAAAACCTGCAGTTTATTACGAGCCCAATCCGGCGCCACAAAAATATCCCGATAACCTTCAGCCGTTAGCCTCTGAACCACAACTTCAGGAGACAGCCGTTCGAGAAATCCGGCCACCCGGCTGACGTACTCAGCCCGGCTGAGCAGTGAAAAAGGCTGAGCCAGAAAATCGGCATAGAGAGGAGTCCCCTTAAGGAGCAGCAGAGAGTGGATTTTAATTCCATCAATCGGCAAATGCGCAACAAAGTCAGCCGTCTGAAAAACCATCTCCCGACTCTCCCAGGGGAGGCCGATTATGGCATGTGCGCAAAGTTTAATTCCGCTACCGGAAAGCATCTCGACAGCCCGCTCAAACTCTTCCAGAGAGTGTCCGCGATTGATCCTTGCCAAACTTTCAGCATGCATAGACTGCAAACCATATTCAATCCAGACATCATAATCAGGGCTAAATTCGGCCAGCAGATCAACGACCTCAGGGGTTATGCTGTCAGGCCGGGTACCAACCGACAAGCCGACAATTTCATCAACCGACAAAGCCTCTTCATAAAGTTCTCGAAGCCTCGCTAACTCCCCATAAGTATTTGTAAATGTCTGAAAATAAGCAACGAAACGGGTCGCCTTACGCAACCTTTTATAGAGCCGTTTCCCCTCTTCAAGCTGTTCCCGGACACTCGGCAACTGGCCCTGCTGACGCAACTGCGAACCGCGCCCGTCACAATAGCTGCAACCACCCCACCCCCGACTCCCATCCCGGTTGGGACAGGTAAAACCGGCATCAACCTGTACCTTGTAAACCCGTTCGTCAAAATGATTACGGTAGTAACTTTTCAAATCGTAATAGGGTTTACCCGTCACCCATAACGGATGTTTCAATTTTTTGGAGTTCATCATTTCAAGGCTCCGGCCAACATTTCGGCAGCAATATATCCCGAGCTTATAGTTCGTTTTTCTCCATGCACCAACACCAGGGAAACCGCTACTTGCCGGTCGCTTTTTCGATCCTTGGCAAAACCGGCAAACCACTCGCAGCGCCGATCACTATCGGGCATATCAAGACTGCCGGTTTTGCCGCCAATCTCCCAATTGCGAAAAGACCTTCTCTTTCTCAGGTGTTGAAAAGATTTTTTTGCGGTACCATACTTGACCGTCGCCTGCATCATTTTGACAAGCTCGGCACAAGCCTTACTATCGGCCAACCCGAATTCAGGCCGACACTCCTGATGATAGAATAGCTCGCTCCCATTTTCAGCAGTTACACGATCTATAATGTAGGGCTGCTTCAATTTCCCGGCAGACAATGGAGCACCCGCAATCAGGGCCGCATGCAGAGGTGAAATAGTCGTCGTTTTAATAAAACCGCTGGCCGTCTCAGCCCGTTGATAGATAGTCTCCGGGCTTTGAACATGGCTTGAGGCAACCGACAAATCAAAAGCAAGTGAACGGTTAAAAGCGAAGGTCTCAGCCAATTGTAAAAGTTCCGGCGCGGAAAAATAGTCAATGCCAAATTTGCCGAATATCGGATTAACGCTACGGGCAAAAGCTTTTTCGAAAGAAACCTCGACCGGCTGGTAACGATAACGCGACTTACCTAATCCAAGTTGATATTTATACAAGGTGTGATGTCGACCCACAACCGGAAACCGGGTATGCCGAGTCACACCCTTTCTCTCAAGCACCCCATAAGCGGTGACAATTTTAAACAGCGATGCTGCGGGAAACGCAGAAACCAGACAGAGGTTACCGGAATCTTGCGGCAGGATGCTCCCTTTCTCATCTGCATGCCGGTAATAAGCCATCGCTTCGATCGCTCCGGTTTTCAAGTTCACCAGAACCCCTGCCCCAAGCTGGGGGTGGTAACGGCGCAATAATTTGAGTAATTTATGCTGCAGTCCTTCATTGATAGTTGTAAAAACAGTCAACTCCGAGCCGATTAGTAAATTTGAACTATTTGCCAACACCGGCGATGATGGAGGAGGAAAAGTGGAAAAATAGTTATCGGCAAGCAGCCCGGACAACTCACCGGGATTAAGAGACTGTTGCCAGAAAACCGGTTTGAGAGGAGAGAAACAACCTTCATCAATCAGCATTGAAACTGATTTAAATTGCCGGGTGGAAAGGAGACCAACAACCCCGGCCAACCCCAGAAAAACCGCTCCGACAAATAAAATACGAGCCCAAGGCACACCATCCTTGAGCAGGCGAAACCATGAAACTCCACCCCAGGAAAAGCGAGCCCACCAGATTATCCACAAATTATTACGCAAAAGGGTTCAAATTCCACGGTGTAAAATGAGCAAAACTTTAAATTTACCACGACAACCTGTTTGGTTCCGGTTCAGCCGGGTTAGATTACATCAAATAGCAGCAAACTTTTCATCGGCCCGACAGCGTCTCAAGGTCAGTGTAAACCGTAAAATCCTTAACAATTTTATCCGCCCGCCAGGACGGCAAGATAAAAGGATAGGATGTCTGAGAAGAGATAGCTGGATATTTATCGTCACCCTGAGCAAAAAGATCAAGCGAAAACTCCTCGCCGCCGCCCTTTACCACAACCCGATAAACCGCCTCTTTAAAATCTTCAGGCTGACGATCATCGATAAAACTTTCACACTGCAGTTCGGAGATATTTTTCAGAAGTTCAGCAACCGCGTCAGCCGTCACCGAAACCCCGCTTTCCTGCTGCCAGACGGCCGCGGGAGCCGGTGGTTGAGTTTTGCCACTAGCAGAGTCAGATCCAGGCTTAACCTTCTTAAGCATTCGCAGAACTTGGGTTTTCCCGTCCTTTTGCTGCTGCAAAATGATCTCATCAAGAACAGCCAGCTTCTCACTACTAATCTCAAGAACTTTTTTATCACGCAATTCGGCAATGGTCACGAAAAAATTACTTTTTAGATTGCCCAGAGCCTGATAGACTTTGGGGTCATCCTTAAGCATCACATAGGTATGCTGCAATGAAGTGCTGTTTTTACCGATTTGCAATTCGCGCAGGAGTTGATCGGCGTGATAGAGCGCAACCTTGGTTTTTTTCTCAGGTGTCAGCTCATAAAGCTGGTAATTTTTCTTTTCCGAGATCAGAGCGGTCAGCTTAAGACTTTTGACCTCGGCAATCATCTTTTCGATGCGGGCAACATTGGCCGGATATTGTTGCGGCCCAACCACCCATTTCCCATCAGCCAGGTGGAGCTCGGTTAGCTGACCATCTTTTTCAAGAACGAACCGATCCACACTCTCCGGCAAAACCGGCAAAACCGGCAATTGGTAGTTGGTACGCCCTTTTTTCTGGTAAAAAAGCAAGGCTCCAAGCCCGATAATTGCGATTACTAACAGAAGATACTCTTTTTTCATATCTTTACCACCTGTTTTCTGAGAAGTTAAGCCGCAGCTTAATCTACAAACATCTGTTTAAGTTTACGCCGGCGAGCGCCGCGTCTCAGCCAAGCGAGCAGACCGGCAAAGACAACCAGCAGCGGCAGCCCCACCAGATTTGCCCCCTTGATCAAACTACGACTTTCCGGTGCAATATCGATCAACGGATTAAAGCGCTGCGTCTTACTGCGCAAGACCGCCAACTCCTGGCGGCCATTAAGATAATCAACCATATTCATCAGGAGCTGGGCATTGGGAGTGGCTCCCCCTTCATCAACAATGTTATTGCCCAGGATATCGGCTGAACCAACCACAATTATACGGCCGGACTTACCTTTTTCAAGACGAACACCGCGACTCTCAAGCCCGCCCTCCTCGACCAGCGAAGCCAGAGTTTTACTCTCTTGATTACCTTCATCCTTAATATCTTCCTCTTCAGAGACTTTACTCTCTTGGGGTTTTTCCGGTAGCGGACGACCGCTGAAATAGCTCGTAAAAGAGCCTTCGAGAAGATAGGCCAGGGCGTAACCGGCAAATTGTTCGCTATTGGCCGGAGGCTGCATCAAGTCCGGGTTAAAATCGATACGACCCTCCATTAACCAGGATTTTTCGGAAGAGGAAAAAAGCTTTTCGGCCTTGATCTCGGCCGCCGCAAGTTTTTCGACATCAACCGTGAGTGGGGCCGCTTTGATCATCACCAGACCTTTTATGTTATTTATAAAAGGATAATTTTTATTGATATTTTGGTTCTCGATCAAAGGCGCAAAGTAGAGGGCTCGTTCGCCCCCGCCCTGGGCCGGGGGAAGCTGCTGTTTAAAGCACTCCGAGTCCATTACGTAAGCTTCTCCAACGCTAACCCCATAGTGAGCAATGAGCTTTTCCAGCCCGGTAGCCAGAGGTTCATAACTGGGCTCCTGGCCCATCATTGCCATACTCTGAGACGGCATCTTCTCCTGAAAAGGATCATAGAAGATAGCCAAATTATTGCCCTGAAGCAGGAATTGATCAAGCTGGTAGAGTTCCCAATCGGTAAATGTTTCCGTCGGCCGGACGATGATTAAAGTTCTAACCCCGGAGAGCAGAGCCAGCTGATCCAAAGTTACCATGTCCGGAACATATTCTTGCGCCAGTAATCGATGGAAATTGGAAGCCGCCTCAGGTTGAGGCTGTCCCGGCATCGCCCTTGCCGCCTGTAGAGGCAGGGTACCATGACTCCCCAAATAGGCGATTTTTTCATTGATACCAATAACATTCTCAATCGCAATATTAAGCATCACCTCAATATCTTCAAGCGGGGTCAACATGTATTGAGCCCCGAAAATCGGCACATTAACCGATGAAATCAGATGCAGATCCTGACGCTGGCCGGCAAAAGAGACCGAGAGTCCGGCGTAACCATGATCTCCGGGGATTGTCTGCCCCTGACGATTGGTAAACTCTTTCCACTTTAGCTCCACAACCTGTTCATCAACCGCTCTTTTCTCCGCCGCAAGAGCTTTGGAAGGGTCAAGAAAAGAGAATTCAATCTGACCGTAGAGCTGGTCATTGAGACGCTTAACCATTGCGCTGATCGACTCCGGCAGCAGGTCAAGGTTTTCAAGGTTCATGTAGGGGCCGACAACCTCCAAAGATGAAGAGAGAAAGAAATTGATTTTGATCTTTTCGGGCAACGCCAACAGACGGCTGATCTTGTTATTCATCCGCTTGATAGTCGTCGTCAACTGATATTCAAGACCCTCGGTTGCCGAAATCGCGGGCAGGGTTTCAACCAGGTCGCCATGAATTATAACCAACCCCATATAAGCTTTCTGAAATTTCACTTCATCCTGTTCAATCGCCCGAATCTGAACCGGCTGAATGCCGTAACTTAAGGCCAGCTCCTGATTCCTGGCGGCAGTTTCATCATCGCCGGCAGGATTATAGAACTCATAGTTGAAATAGTTATTGCCGGCCAGGGCATACTCCTGCAAGAGATCATGGACATAACGTTCAACCCCGTTGTAAGGAGCCGGGAGATTGGCCGAAAAGAAGACTTTAAAAGTCAGGGGCTCGGAAAGAGTGGCGACCACATCTTTACTCGCCGGTGAGAGTGAATAGACCCGGTTGGCGGTCAAATCAAAACGGGTAAAAATATTAAGCCCGACCAAATTGATCAAAACGACCACGATAAGATAGAGCAAAAATTTACCATAACGGCCCAAAAGACCACTTTTTACTATACTGTTATCCGTCTTCACGGTAAAACCTCCTCCTATTGTCTCTCTGTAACTATTCAGCTAACCCGCAAATTCAGGGTACACAATCCCGATTTCCTTCGGAGAATCGGGTTATGTCCCCCAAATTTGCTAAAATACATCAATATACGGTGCTTTTCTACTTACGCAGAATAGTTACTCTTCTCTTTCAACACAACGGTGGTAGCGTAGAGAGCCAGAAACATTATACTTAAGAAATAGAGCAGATCCCGGGTATCGATGATTCCGCGAGAGATATTCTGAAAATGAGTTGTAGAGCCGAGATAGGCAAAGATGGCTAAAAGGCTCTCTGGAACAAAAAAGAGCATGCGGTCAAAAATCGTCAGCATAAAACAGATCGCCATGCCGATGATAAAGGCGACAATCTGGTTTTTGGTCAAGGATGAGGCCAAGAGGCCGATCCCGACATAGGCGCCGGCCAGGAGCAGAGCCCCGCAATAGCCGCCAAATACCGGCCCCCAATCAAGATCACCGAGCAATGCCGCACTGAAAGCATAGGCAATCGTCGGCAGAAGCATCAGGGCGATAAACGTGAGAGCTGCCAGAAATTTACCGATCACAATCCCGCTTGAGGTAATCGGCAAAGTCGAGAGCAATTCGAAAGAACCACTATTAAGCTCCTCGGAAAAGAGACGCATAGTTACCGCCGGCACAATAAAAGCGAAGATGATCGGCAACTGGCTGAAAAAATTCCTCAGTTCAGCCTGATTATAGAGGAAGAAGGTTGAAAAGAAAAACCATCCCGAAAGTAACAGGAATGTCGTAATCACGATATAGGCGATGGGAGAGAAGAAAAAACCTCTAAGCTCCTTTTTGAAAACCGTCAACGCACCACTCATCATCAATTCTCCCGTGTCAGCTGGGCAAAGATATTCTCCAGGGTTTCAGTACGCCGGTGAAAATCGAGCAGATCCCAACCCTGCTCGCGAATCACACGGTAGAGAGCGGGCCGGATATCTTCCTCTTCTTTACTGAAAATTGCCATCTTAACCAGACCTTCTCCAGCTTGAGTAATCTCTTCAAGGCGTTCGATTCCGGCCACCCGCTTAAACTCGGCGGTAACCCTCGACGCATCATCGTGTTGCAGCAACACATCAACCACAGCACCGCCGCCAAACTCCCGAACCAGATGATCGGTTGCCCCGTCAGCCACAATTTCTCCACGATTGATAATAACGACCCGATCACAGGTAGCCTCGGCTTCACTTAGAATATGGGTTGAAAAAACCACGGTTTTCTCTTTACCAATCTCCTTGATCAGCTGCCGGATCTCAACAATCTGATTAGGATCAAGGCCCGAAGTCGGTTCATCAAGAACCAGAATCTCAGGATCGCCCATCATCGCATGGGCCAGACCAACGCGCTGTTTAAAACCTTTAGATAGTTCATGAATCGCTTTATGAACCACCTCTTTAAGCCCGCAGGTATCAACCAGCTCAGCTATACGCTCAACCTTAAGCCCGCCGTCAAGCCCGCGCATGGCGGCGACATAAGCAAGATAGTCATAGACCAGCATCTCGCCGTAAAGAGGCGCAGACTCAGGCAGATAACCGATCATATTCTTGATCGCCAGAGGATCATCAAGAACATTATAGTCTTTAACTTTTATGGTGCCTGATGTCGGTTGCAGGAAACAGGTTAGAATCCGCATGGTGGTCGTCTTACCCGCCCCATTCGGCCCCAGCAATCCTAAAATCTCACCTTTCTTAATTGTGAAATCAAGATCCTTAAGAGCCTGAAAATCACCATAAATTTTATTTAAACCCTGTACTTCAATCACGTCAAAAACACTCCTGATCTGTTTTTCAGTAAAACCATAATTTCCACCAACCAAGAAAAGATGAATTCGTAAAAAGTAACGGGATGGCTAAGTAAAAAAATCGAGGTTTCCGCATAACTTAACCGGAAACCCCGTAAACTACAGCAAGCGACCGAATTCTAACCTAAAAAAGATAAAAGTCAAGCCTCTTTCGATCAGGAAAAATTAATTTTTCCTAACCCATCGAAAGAGGGTATAAACAAAAAAAGGCCACCATATATGATGACCTCTCAGTTGGATAAATTTTATAGTCCGGAAATTAGCGCTTTTCACGTCTCAGTTCAACCTTAACCAAACTTAAAATTGCTCCCTTCAACACATAAACATTTTTACTCTATAGCTGTTTTCTTTTTTATATAAATCGTTTTCTTTACTCTCGCCACCAAATCATTATCTTCATCCCTTATTTCTACTGTAAAGTTTGAAAAATGTTTTTCTCCATTATCAGTATTATTTTTTATTATTTCTAGGTCTTTATTCGATACATTTATTACAGATGTTACCTTTCTTTTGCTCGCCTTAATGAATTCGATATTTGCAGCTTTATCCCAGACCAAATATTCCTTTCCCAACAATTGCATTAAAAGCAGCATCAAATGAGGGTCGACCATAGCATAAAGACTACCTCCGAAGTGCGTACCAACTGCGTTTCGATTAAACCAACGCAATGACATTGACACATGCAGCTCTCGCCAATCCTCACTGATATATGTAACTTTTACTCCTGCACCGAGATAAGGCGGATATAGGTTGAGTATTCGTTTCAATAGCTTGGGGGTAAACTTCATGTAGTATTTCACCGTTGATCGAGTTGTTTATCTCTTTGGCAGGGTGCCATTTTTACTCCAAAATCACGAAGGGGCCGTTTTTGCTTTTGCAGGAATTTGATATTCTTCTTTCATGATCTTAACCGCAACAGGCATTTGCCTAGTTGAAAAGTTTACCCGTCTATCCCCACCGGGCATACAGCCATACACTGCCAGCAGTTATATTGAAAACCGATAAACCCGGCCTGGTACAGTTCGAGAAAAACAGGCTCCTTGAGCAAATTTTTCTGTTCTTCAGGTGGTGCACTGACAAATGAATTTATATACTTAAGAGTTCCCCCAATTCCATAAGGTTGTGAACTCTTAAGGCAGCGCATTTGATTTGTTTTGCCTTCTTCATCAAGTGCGTTGGCTGGACAAGCCTCCACACAGAGACCGCAATCAATGCAAAGGTCTTTCGTGATTGATGGATCGGAAGTCAGTTGAAGATTGGTAAGTATCGCAGTATAGATCATTCGTGTGCCATGCACAGGATTGATAATTAGATTGTGGCGACCAAAAACACCCAGGCCAGCGGCATGAGCGGCATGACGCATAGAAATATCGCCAATCATACCTTTCCCTTCACCACTCATATCCAACGGGTAGGAAACTGCAACTGGGGCCGCCTTGGCCTGATACTCTTTTTCTATGTACCGGGCAATCAGGTAGTTATTTTTCATCGACAGTTCCATTCCCCCCATACGTGAAGTCATGGAAATACGTTTATTGGGGCTGTCAACGGCTCCATGATTTTCCCGGTATCCGGTAACCACTAAAGACTGCACACTAGGCATGATTTCCTGTGGTACAGGGGAAAGCGGGGAGTGATAATCGGCGATGGCGGCAAACCCCACGATATCAGCTCCAATATCCATAGCGTACTGACGAATATGTTCCTTACTCATGCTACACCTCATGTCACTGCTGTCCGGTAGGAAACTTGCAGTAAGTGGTTAAAAAGATGGCCTAATTCTCCATTTTGTGATATAAGAATTTTACCCAAACACTTAATATCACAAGGAAAATTAGGCCATGGCATTCCAT
>JAYEGS010000158.1:0-3207 GCA_034659215.1 Pseudomonadota bacterium
CACAAACCGGCTTGATTGATGAAAGGCCGAGACGCTTGATTGTTTCCTTAACCCGTTTCAGGCGTTCAGGTTCCCGGTCAGCGGCAATAATTGTGCTCTTGTCACCACTAAGTTCGGCAATATGGGCGGTTTTGCCGCCTGGGGCGGCGCAGGCATCCAGAATTAGTTCTCCGGGTTGCGGGTTTAAAAGTTCTCCGATAAGTTGGGCACCTTCATCCTGAACACTTAAGTAACCCTTTTTGAACCATTCCGAGTCAAGAAGCGGGGCGGCTTGGATGGAGCTGAAAGCATCTTCCCCGTAGAGGCCCGGTTCCAGTTTAAGGTTTAAGTCGTTTTCATCCTCAAAACGGCGTAAAAAATCATCTCGGGAGAGTTTCAGGCGGTTGACGCGGAATGTGGTGCCGGTAAACCGGTTGGCCTGTTGGCAGAGACTTTGGACGGCAGGCTTATCGAAATCACTCTGCCATCTCTTGATCAGCCAACTCGGCAAAGAGTGGCGAATGGCCAGATTGTTCGGTTTGTCATTATCCTCGGGCAGAAGTTCATCCCCATCCCGGCGCAAAAAAGAGCGCAATATGCCATTGATAAAGCCTTCCCGTCCGGGAGCGATAATCTTGGTCAGGTTGACCGCTTCGGACACTATAGCGTAATTGGGTCGAGCACTGTCGGCCGGAAATTCCAGTTCAAAAAGAGCCAAACGCAAAATGCTTTTGAGTTCCGGTTTTACCCTCTTTTTCCGCTTTTGCAGCTTCTCGATATAGTGATCAAGGCGCAAACGCCAACGCACCACCCCGGCGGTCGAGTAGGTGGCCAGGGCTCTTTGAATCTGGTTGCATTCACCTTTTGCCTGACGCAGATGTTTCTCCAGAAGTTGATCGAGAGCCTGAGGCTGCTTTTCCCATTCGACCAGTAGCCGGCAAACTATCTGTCGGGTATCCTGATCAGTCATGGTTGCAGAGGGGGATGATTTTAATGGTTTCACAAATATACAATTGCTTTTTAAGTATAATGATGAGCTCGGGAAAAGAGCATTATCAGACAACCTCCTAGCACAGAGGTGGAAAAATGGAAACAGATAAGATGAAAAGCCGCGTCAAATTCTACTTTTAGCTTGCAATTTTGAGCAAAAGCAATTAGAGGATTTTCCGCTTTGCTAGTTGCATCAAGGATGAATTTACAGAGTGGAAAATATTTATACTTTTCAACCCTCATGATGCCGATAGCATTAATAGAAATATAGATAGAAAGCAAAAACAGTCGGTTTTGCCGGTGTAGCTCAGGTGGTAGAGCAACTGATTCGTAATCAGTAGGTCCGCAGTTCGAGTCTGCGCATCGGCTTCATAAAATCAAAGGCTTAGTTAACGTTTGTTAGCTAAGCTTTTTTTGTTTTCTGAATTGGGTAACAAGATGGGTGACAAGATATGGAATCCTTCTCTTCTTTCATCATTTAAGCTGTAAAAAAATCCCTCCATAAAATCAATCTGACTTTTAATCTGATTGTTTGCCTACAGGTGATGGTTGTGGTTTTCTGGCCAGAGAAGAAGGCGGTTGTCAGGGCTCTTGTTGCGGGGGGGGGAGTAAAGCGGACAGGTTGTCCGCTTTACGGTGGCCGTTAAGGGCGCTTATTTGGTGACGTTAATCTCGGACAGTCTCCTAGCGCTCAGGAGTTTGCCGCTTGGTTCAAGGTCTCAACAACCCAGCTGTTCAAACTCTTACCTGCTGCTTGAGCTGCCCCGGCAACCTTGCCATGAAGTGTTGACGGAAGTCGCACGTTAAACTTTCCAGAATATGCCTTTACGGGTTCAATGCCACGTTCACGGCAGGCTTCAAAAAAGACCTTAAGCGAAATAGCACCCTCTTTTTTTAGACTTTCAATATCTTTAGCGTAAAAGTCAGCGCCCCCATTCAACCCTGTAAATTCACCTCTAAACATTTCAATTTCGGGATCATAAGCTATGACGGCCCGATGTCCGTCAATCTCCATTGTATTCATCATGGTTTCACCTCATTTCGTTCTAGCCATTTCCTTATACTGCTAACCGCGCCTTTATCGGTATCCGGTCGCGGATGAGGGCGATGAAAAACCCGAACCTCACTGAAAAGAAACACTTCGACACGAGAACCTTCACGCTCTACCAACTCCGCCCCCAAAGCAAGAAACAAAGCCTCAATATCACGCCACTTAACGTTTGCACTCGCAGGACGGCAGAACACCAACTCAAGTGTCTTCTGATGTTTGTGTTTCATAAATATAGAGGTACCATAAAATAGTACCATTGTCAAGGTGCTAGAAGAACTTAAAGTGGCGTTTTGCCAATTTAGCCTGATTCTTGAGTAGAAAGTAACTTTTTGGGAAAAAAGACGGGGTCAGTTCTTGATCTTACACATGACAACAATCAATTTTGTGTAAATTTAAGAGTGAGGAATCATCAAACGGTAAAATTGCCGAACAAAATTCTTTTACGCAGTTGTCATTGCAGAATCATGTTTTTAATCATAAGGTAGCCGTTGGTAATTGTCAAGCAGCCCAGAATAGTTGAAAAGCCGTCACAGATTGTAAAATCCTGGTTCCAGCCGCCCTCCAGCATGGTGACCGCCGTACCGTTGCTGATAACTTCTTCTTCACAGATCGCTTGCCGGATTTTAATATGGCAATCTGGGTCACTGTGGTCGTCGATTCCGTCTTGAATCGAGGTGTAGCAAGATGGGTTGCCACTGCAGTTTTCGGCAGGATCCGGGTCAACGTGAATCGTGGTATAATCTAAGCCATCCCACCCAGCCAGTCGAGCCCAGAGCCACCAGGCCGCAAATCCTTTGAGATTGCCGTTTAAATCCTGGCTGTGAGCGGCTCCCGAAGCCCACCAGTCGACATTTTCGGTGTGAATAGATTCCCAGCTCAAAGCCCAGTTGGCATCGCGTGTGCCGTCACCGTCACTGTCATAGTCACAATTATCGTTGGCGATTAATTCCATGAAATTTACCAGCCCTTCGGGATCATAACTTTCAATGTCGGCAAAGTCATAAAGCACTTTGTTGTGACTGCGACAATATTCTCTGATCTGTCATCTTAATTGGGGTCGGAGTGAAAACGCCGGGATAAACCGGCATAGAGTAGGGGATGAAAGAGCCCCACATAAAAGGAGAAACCGCTCCATTATGACCCCGAGTCATGTGCGGGCAGCCGCGAGGGTGCACGTGAGGTAGTTG
>JAYEGS010000159.1:0-3198 GCA_034659215.1 Pseudomonadota bacterium
CGGGATGCTCATCGGGAAGTTTATGATATCATCCGTTCCGAAGAGGGGTATCGGAATGGCGGCGTTATTCACTGTTTTTCGGCTGACTATGAATGGGCCAAGCGTTTTGTTGATTTAGGATTTGTCATCTCTTTGCCTGGAACCATCACGTTTCCGAAAAGTTATGTCCAGAGGGAGGTCGCTGAGAAATTGAGTCTTGATGATTTATTGATTGAGACCGATGCGCCATTCCTGACCCCGGTTCCCTATCGTGGAAAACGTAATGAGCCGGCCTATGTCAAGTATGTTGCCGAGGCGATTGCCAAAGTGCGCAAACTTGATCCTGAAGAAGTTGCTGCGGCAACCAGTGCTAACAGTAAAAGAGTATTTAATTTTTAAAGGAGTAAGTTACTAGGATGATGACCAAAAATAAACTTATTAAAAATTTTCGCAGATCAATTTTGCGACCATCTTTCTTTATGATCGGGTTGGGTTCTTTATTGTTGGTTTCAAGCGTTATGGCTGAACCGGTGAAAAAAAGTGATTTGCCTGTGACACAAAAGCCGGAACCGGCAAAAATTGAAGCGGTCAAGGCGACGGAGAAAATCGACACGAAAAAGATTTTGGCTCGGATTCGTGAACAATATCGCAAAGAGCAAGCCTTCAGTGGGCGTTTTACTCAGCAAACAACCTATTCTGATAGTAATGAAACTACTTTAAGCATGGGGTTGATCTGGATTCAGGGGCCGGACAAGATGCGCTGGGAGTATCAGCTGCCGGAAAAACAGCTTTTAGTTTCAGACGGTCAGACCCTCTGGTACCATACCCCCGATTTAAACCAGGTGATGACCGGATCGGTTAAAGATGTCAAAGAAGCCCGGATTATCATTAACCTGCTTTCCGAGCTTAAAGAGCAGCTTAAAGGCTTTAATCTTGTCGTCACCAAGGATAATCAGCAGATTGTCGTTGCGCTCTCACCGTTGGCAGAGGATCAGGCACCTCCGTTTCAGAGTCTCGAAATGGTTTTTTCAGAATCGTCTCTGGCCCTTATTGAGACCCGGATGGTTGATCTTTTTGCTAATAAAATTACTATTACTTACAAATGGAAGAGCGGCCCCGACAAGGCTCTACCGCTCTCGCATTTTACTTTTATTTTACCGGCCGGTTGTGATATTATGCCGTTAGGACAATAGCTGATAATCACAGGTTGACTTTTGTTTGATTAGTTGTTTAATTGATTCTTTACAAGTACAATAATCTTTTTTATTTAAGGAGAAGAGATGCCCTGGGAATATAATGGTGACGAAAACAACAATGGCGGCAATAAACCACCGGCCGACATTGAGGATGTTATCAAAAAGGTCTTTAACCGGGCTGAAAAAGGACTCTCCGGCGGATTGCCGGGTGGGCCGTTATTGCTGATTGTGATTCTTCTGGTAGGCTGGTTGGCGACCGGTTTTTACATCATTGCCCCGGACGAACTTGGTGTTGTTAAACGTTTTGGTGAAGCCGTCTATACGACTACGTCTGGACCTCACTGGCATCTGCCGAAACCGATAGAGACGGTTTTGAAACCTAAAGTTACTCAGGTAAAGCGTTTAGAGATCGGTTTTCGGACAGTCTCTTCCGGTTCACCGGCTCGTTATCAGATGGTACCGCGTGAGTCGATGATGCTGACCGGCGATGAAAATATCGTTAATGCCCAGTTCATTGTCCAGTATCGGATCAATGATCCGATTGCTTATCTCTTTAATATCAATAACCAGACCGCGACTGTGCGGGTGGCGACCGAAGCGGCGATGCGTGAGGTGATCGGGAAAAATAACATCGACATTGTTCTGACCACCGGTAAAAACAAGATTCAGGAAGATTGCGAGAGGCGTCTGCAGGAAATTCTCGACAGTTATAACGCCGGGGTCAAGGTTGTGGCCATTCAACTTCAGGATGTTCATCCTCCTAAAGAGGTGATTAAATCGTTTCAGGATGTCGCCAGTGCGAAAGAGAATAAAATTCGCATGATCAACGAGGCCGAGGGTTACAGTAATGAGATTTTGCCCAAGGCCCATGGTAAAGCTGCACAAATGACCAACCAGGCCCACGCTTACAAGGCGGAACTGGTGAATCAGGCGACCGGTGAAGCGGAACGTTTTCTGGCTAACTTTACGGCCTACAAACAGGCTCCTGAAATTACTCGTAAAAGGATGCAGCTGGAGATGATGGAAGAGGTTTTAGGCGGTATTGACAAGATCATAATTGACCCTAAAGTAAATCGCTCGTTATTACCATTATTGCCGTTGGATGCCCGTCCGCAAAATCTTAATCGCAGTGTAAATCAGTCGGCCCTGACCGGGTCGCAATCTCAGGTCGGGAGGATTGGACAATGAATATAGCCAAATTAGGATTGGTTGTTTTGGTGATTGTGGCGGTTTTCATCTTCAATGGACTTTTTGTTGTTGATCAGACTCAGCAGGCGATGGTTCTGCAACTCGGTAAGCCGGTTAAAGTAGTTAAGGATCCGGGCTTGGCCTTCAAGATCCCCTTTTTGCAGCAAGTGACCTATTTTGACCGGCGGTTGCTCCATTATGATGCAGCTCCGGCCGAAATTATCACCAGTGACAAGAAAAATCTGGTAATCGACAACTACTCTAAATGGAGAATTGTCGATCCTCTGAAATTTTATCAGTCAGTGCGTACGGAATCCGGAGCCCAGTCACGACTTGATGACATTATCTACTCTCAGCTTCGGGTTGAACTGGGTAAGGAGACCCTGATTGATATCGTCTCCAAAGTGCGTGAAGAGATCATGCATACTGTAACCGTCCAGAGTAACGAGGCGGGAGCAGCCTATGGTATTGAGGTGCTTGATGTCAGGATTAAGGCCGCTGATCTGCCCCGCGAGAATGAAAAGCATGTTTTTACGCGGATGATAGCTGAACGTCAGCGCCAGGCCAAACGTTATCGCTCGGAAGGGGAGGAGAAAGCTATGAAAATTCGCTCCCGATCCGATAAGGAACGTACAATTATCCTCTCGGAAGCCTACAAAGAGTCTGAAAAGCTGCGTGGTGAAGGTGAACAGGCAGCGATTAAAATTTCGGCTGATGCTTATGGTCAGGATGCAGATTTCTATGCTTTTTATCGTTCCCTGCAAGCCTATGGCAAATCTTTGAGTACCCGAGCCACTGTGGTTATGGATCGGGATGGTGAGTTTTTGCAATATTT
>JAYEGS010000160.1:0-43729 GCA_034659215.1 Pseudomonadota bacterium
ATAGTGTAACTCTCGGTCTCACACCGGTTAATAGTGGCATCTCCAGTAACCCCGATCTGAGATCGGGCCGTCAACGGCATTTGGCAGACGAAAAACAGGAACAGGGCGAGGCCTTTAATAATCCATGGAGTTCTGAAATTAATCATTTTGTCCAATGTCCATCTCATACACATTAAAGATTCAGTGTACACAATCCCGATTTACTCCAGAGAATCTGGCTATATCCCCGAAATTCGCTGAAATTCATCAATATTAGATGCTTCTCTACTTGCGCTGAATAGTTACCAAAAAGCAAGATCAGTCTAAGACTTTAATGAAAAACAGACAAAATCGCAAACAAAACTTCAACTCAAACCTGTTTCCTTTAAAATTGCTACTTGACAATCAACAATCGACAATCTATATTAAAATAATAATGATTAATCATTTTTTAGACTTATACCAATAAGACCGGTTTAACCGGAGAGTAGGCGCCGATGCAAAAGATGATTATTGAAATTGATCTCGGCGAGAGATCGACTGAAGCCCGGCAATTTAAACGTGACCGGAGTGAAATGAGCCTGCGAGAATTTCTCGGGATTTTTCCGGCTCGATTTCATGATGATTTTATTCAGGACGAAAAATCTCTGGATCTCGCCTTAAACGATATTGTCTTTCAGCCGGTTACGATTCCGGAAAACGGCAGTCCGGCGACGGATGATTGTGGGACCAAAACCGAGGGTTTACGCAACACACTTGACGATCTCTGGGGCGACGAGCAAAATGAACTCAGAGAAGCCAGGGGTGATGACACTAGCTGTTGCACTAAGTTCCCCCGGAAACTCAGTGACAACGAGGCCGTACGCTGCGCCTATCGCGAGGAGATGGATAGTATCTCCGATTATCTACGCCACGGGCTTTCGGTTCTCGTGACCTGTGAGAAGATGCTCACTGAATATCTCTATGAGCTGGTCTGTCATCAAGCCGGGAAAAAACCGGTTCTCGATGCGGCCCGACCTGAAGAGATGCGCAGTGGACTTTCTGGTGAGCTTGACCGGGCTATGCAGGGCGGCTACAGCAACCTGCCGGTGCTTTTGCGCAACCTCAAAACCGATGAAATTCTGGTCTTGCGCTCCCTTGATCTGGTTGATGAAGGGGCGACTATTGAAACCCTTTATGAACGAACCAGGGACGGAGAAAAACCGCAGCTTCTAGCCTTCCTCGACCCTTCGCTTGAGGTCAAAAAAGTGCTTTCGGATCGTTTTGCCGTCCATATCCAGATCAGTGGGCTACCCCGCTATCCGACCTCTGAAAAGTCTGAAAAAAGAGCTGTAAAAGAGTTCACCGTCAGCCGTCTGCTGACCCAGTTGGAGCGGGATCGCTTTGCCGATTTCGATCCCGAATCCCTCTTTAAAAACGTTTCCGGCCTTAACGCCCTCCAGTTTCGCAACGCCATGCGTTACGTCGGAGCCAAAATCGCCCCGCAAAGTCCCTCTAAAGATATCTATCGGGAAATTCGTGAATTTAAGATAACTTCGGGCAGCGAGGTCGAAATCCCGGACACCACATTTGCCGATATCGGCGGCTACGACCCCATTAAACGCCAGCTCAAACATGCTATCGCCCTGATCTCCGGCAACATCCAGGATCTTGATGATGAACAGCGCGGCAAACTGCTGCCGCGCGGCTTTATCTTTCACGGCCCGCCGGGTACCGGCAAGACGCTTTTTGCCAAAGCCGTAGCCAACGAACTTAATGCCACTATCCAGATGATCTCGGGCCCTGAAATCATGGATAAATATGTCGGCCAAAGTGAGAACAACCTGCGCCAACTCTTCGCCACGGCCCGCCGCAACGCCCCGGCCGTCATCTTTTTTGACGAGTTTGACAGTATCGCCAGCCAGCGCTCGGTCTATGCCGATGGCGGAGCCCGGGCCAACAACGCCGTCGTTGCCCAACTTTTAACCGAGATGGACGGTTTTCGCCGCGACCAGGCGGTTCTGGTCATCGGCACCAGCAATCGCATCGACATCATTGATGAAGCCCTGCTTCGGCCCTCGCGCCTCAAACCGATCGAAATCGGCCTGCCCGATCTCGAAGCCCGGCGCCAGGTTGCCCGAATCCATGCCCTAAGTTTTGCAGTCGACACTTACTTTAAAAACTTTTTGGCTCAGGAAAAATCATCAAAAGAGAGTGATGAAACCCTCGAACTGCGCTCCCTGATGCACCAGCTCGAAAATGAGGGAGCCGATACCGAGGAGTTCATAACGGCCTTAATCGATCTCGTCGCCATCCATAGTGAAGGCTTTAATAATGATGAGATCCGTGCCATCTTTCAGGAAGCCAGCCTCGAACATCATCTTGAAGGCCGGATCTTAAATCCGCGCTATTTTGGCCGTAAACTTCAGTCATTAAAGAGGCGCCGTCAAGAACGCCGCCAGGTTCATCTATAACTAATCAGGATAAGTAACTATTCAATTTGGAGGGCGGTCAGGCGGTTTCCCGGAACGTCTCGTAAAATTTCGTCGTTTTTCCCAGCGATTTACGCGCCCGAAATTGAAGCTGTTTGAGCGAGGTAGCGAGTTCTTCAATTTCAGCGTAATGAGCGCTGGAAAAACAGAAATTTTACTTAAAAAGTGGAGGGAAACTGCCTGGACGCCCGGTGGTAGTTTTAATCTCAATAAGACGTTGAACAGTTACAATACAGGATAACTATTATGCAACAGGAATTACTCAACGCAGTCTCCGATCTTGATGATGTCGCAAGCCTTCTCCAAAACACCTTCGTCGCCAAAGATGAAATCATCGAGATGCTGCTTATCGGCGCTATCGCTCAGGAGCATTTACTTCTGGCCGGCCCCCCGGGTACCGGGAAATCGGAGCTTGTCAAACGCTTTGCCCATCTCTGCACGCCGCGAAAATATGAGGATGAACAGACCGTTCCCTACTTTGAATACCTTCTCACCCGATTCACTGAACCGAATGAACTCTTCGGGCCGGTAGATATCAAAACCTTTCAGGCCGGCGGCGGCTACCAGAGGATCATCAAGGGGTTGTTACCAACTACCGAGATGGCCTTCCTTGACGAGATCTTCAAGGCCAACAGTGCCATTTTAAATGCTCTTTTGACAATCCTCAATGAGAGAATCTTCTATAACGGCGGCCAACCGGAGAATATCCCGCTGCTCTTTCTGGTCGGGGCCACCAACGAGGTTCCGGACGATCCTGATCTGGCAGCTCTCTACGACCGTTTTCCGCTTCGCTTATGGTCGGATAACGTGGCTGATAACCGCTTTGCCGAGCTTATCCAGTGCGGCTGGCAACAGGAGCGCCAAAAAATTCGCGACGGTCACCAGATCAATTTAAGCAATGTCACCAACTCCGACACGTTGCGCCAACTCCACCAGGCTTTAAATCAGGTCAATTTAGATGCAATCAGCCACAACTATCACGAAGCCGTTCGCCGGATTCGTTCGGAAGGTATCGAGGTCAGTGATCGCCGGGCCATTAAACTCCTGAAACTGGTCGCGGCAGCCACCCTGCGCCGGGGTTCGTTAAACGCAGAAGAACAAGATTTTCACATCCTCAGACACTGCTGGAATACCAGGGAACAAGTGCCTCATTTAGAGGCGCTACTGGCTCCCTATCTTGAAAAGAGTTCGTCGACAAATCGCTTACGCAGCCGTCACTTTGAAGCCCTGGCCGCCGAGATTAAGGTTCTTGAAAAACGGGCTCTTAAACTCTCAAATGATATTGATCTCGCTGACTTTCTTCATCAAGCCGAACGCTTGCGCCGGGAATTGATGGAACATCCGGAAATAGTTTTAGCTGCCCCTCACCTGCAACAACTTGAAGGTTTTATTGACGTAACTTTAAACAATTTGGAAAACAATGTGTAATCCTCGTAAAGTCATGATTCATGTCGCTCAGAGTATTGAGGAGGCCTGGAGAAAAACGATCAGTGAGTGTGCAAGCGCTGAAGATGAGGTCAACCAAATCGCCTCTATCTCGGCAAACATTGAACTCGACCGAGAGATGGGAGAGGCGGCTCTTGAGATGCTGGAGCGGGTTCTGGCCGGCGATTTCCCTGATCATGAAGCCTGGTCACGCAATGAAGATGGCAATTTTGTCAAGACTCTTGAAGATATCAAGCTCTGTTACCAGCCCCGCACCCGGCAACTGATAATGACTGCCCATTTAAGCCGCATGGTAAACGCTGAAGCCGAGGCGGCAAGCGAAGTCTGTGGAGTTACAAGCGGTGAAATCGCCTTTGAAGCCATCGGCCATTACTATGAAGACGGCTGGAAAGACCGCACCGAAGAACGCGCCCTGAAAGAGGCTCAACAACAGGTTGAAATTCGCCTGGCCCGGGCGCTGAACAAACTTCATGAAGAACAGCAACAAGAGCAAACCGCGACCACAAGAGAAGAGTTACAACAAGAGGCCCAAACTCAAGCGTTGCTAAAGCTTGAAGAGAACAAAAAAGAGGTGCGCACAGCTCTGCGGCAACAACTCCAGTCAGAGCTCGCAAGCCGCCGCCGGGAAGCCTTTTACACTATCAACCGAGCCGTCGGCGAAGCCTATCGTCAAACTCTATGCAAGCTCGTCTTAGACAACGGCGGCCGCATCATCAGTGATCGCCAAAGCGGCAGCGTTATTGATTTAGAATTAGAGATTTAGAGGAAATGATAAAATGAGTATCAAACGTCCTCCGGTAAAGATTAAATTCAAATATAACATTGAAACCGGAACTATTGAAGAGTTTATCATTGATGATAATGCCGCCGGGGCCAGTGAGGAGTATCATGACCGGGTGGCCGAAAAAATCGCTGAACTTTTAGCTAAGAATCCGGAGATCTTCGACGCCGGCCCCCGCCGCCAGGCCGAAGCTCTGGCCGCCGGATTAGCTGAAAAAAAGAACTCTAAACTGCTTACAATTAAATCATAAGTTTTTTGCCCATGACCTCTCTCAGCACCATATTAAGTGAACAGGCCGCCCAGATAACGCCGCAGGGTACACCGGTACTCCACAGTGAAAGGGTCTACTGTGTCACTTTTTCACCGGATGGCCGTTATCTGGTTTCAGGTTCGGTCAACCGCCAGGTCAATGTCTGGGAGGTGGGCACGACTGAACTTTCGGACTACATGAGGGGTCACACAAAATTTGTCTGGTCACTCGCCTTTTCTCCCGATGGGAAAACCTTAGCTTCGACCTCCGGTGATGGCACGGTATTTCTCTGGGATATCGAGAAACGCTGCCATTTCCGTATCGAAGAGAGTCACTACGCAATCGTTTTACCGCTCTACGGGGTCGCCTACTCTCCACAAAATGACTATTTTGCCGCAGGCTGTGCCGACGGTATTGTCCGCCTCTGGAGCACTACCTCTAAACGGCCACCCTGGAAACTCAAAGGTCACAAAAGTGAGATCTACAGTGTCGCGTTCTCCCCTGACGGCCGTTTTCTGGCATCAGGAGGCAATGATAGTACAGTTCGTATCTGGAATGTCGCAGATAAATGTGAAGAGGAGGTTCTCACCCGACCCGGCTGCCGGGTCACCTCGGTCACTTTTTCACCCGACGGCTGTCTGCTGGCTTACGCTTCGACCAATACCCATATCTATATTGTTAATCTGGCCGATGGTGAAAGCCGGATTTTAAGCGGCCACCAAGGTCTGGTCTGGAGTATTGCGTTCTCACCCGACAGTCGTTTACTGATCTCCGGCGCTAACGACCGCAGCGTGCGCCTTTGGGATGTCGAAAGCGGACAACAAATTCAGATATTGGAAGGTCATCAGGACGATGTTAACAGCGTCGCCTTCTCTCCCGACGGCCTTTTGGCAGCTTCGGCTTCAGATGACCGAACGGTTAGAGTCTGGAATTTAAGCCTGCTCAATGAACGACCCGAAACCTATCTCCGTCTCGTAGCTAAGCAGAAAAAAGAGGCGGCTATCGATAAAAATCCCGACATATGCCCTAAAAAACATCTTGATAAATCTCTTGACCCCGACCACCTGGCTGAAATAATCCCACTAGACAGCCTGCCCCAGGCGGTAACCAGTCTCTACAGCCAACTTCTAACCATGACCCCGAAACTTACATTTGCCGATCATCGCGGCAGCCAGACCTACAGTTGCGGCGGCTATCATGGCCTGACCCATAAAGGCGGCCTGGATAATCTTGCTTTAAGTGAACATCTCTATCCGGAAGCCCTTTTACAACATCGCATCTTAAACCGCGAGGCGCTCTATTACGGCCGCGAGGGAGAACGTGAAAAACGACGCCGGGTAACCTTGATTATCACTCAGAGCGGCCTCGAAATGAGTGGCACAACCAACCATCTGGCTAAAGCTCTGACCCTGGCCGCAATCGCTCGTCTGGGTAATCTCGGAGGCGATCTGCGCCACTCTTTCTTCGGCAGCAGCTGGACGCCGCCGACTGACCCCTTAAGCCCCGAAAGCTGCCAAAAGCTGCTCTCCCGGCAAGACAACGAAGGTCTCAATCTTAAACAGCCTTTTGCCTTACTCAGAGATCAGTTGCGTATCTGGCAGGAAAGCTACCATCAAATTGAGACTCTCTGGATTATCGACCGTCATTTTGCGGCTGATCGAAGAAGCTGCAATTTAAAAAAAATCATCCAGGAAATTCATAATTTGAGCCAACATCGAGCCTGGTTTATCAGCCTCAACCCAAACGCTGCGGCCCCACCGTCAGCAAAAGATCTTTTTCATCAACATCGACAAATCGTGATGCAGAATAACAGAATCACAATGTTCTAATGTAATCTCTAAGGAACCGGCAACAACGTGGAAAATATAGATCATAATCTTTTAAAAACTGAACTCTGGCGGCGGGCGGCCCGACATTTTGCGCAAGCCGACCTCCACTCTGAGAGTGCTGCCGCCTGGCTCGCAGCCGGTCATAATGATGAGGCTATCAACGCCTTGCTTAAAACCGACGACCGAGCCCAAACAACTGCGCTACTTCTTAAGGCGGGACGCTATAAAGAGGCTGCGGAACAAGCCCGTCTCTGGCTTAAAGAGATTAAGCCGGAACCCAAGCGACAATCTGAAGAAAAAATTCGGGCTCTTCTGCTTCTTGCCACAGCCCTTCATCTTGACCTGCAACCGGATCAGGCCCTTACGGCCTACGACAACGCTCGTGAAAAACTAAGCCAATTAAGCAAAGAGTTACCCCCTTTGACCAACGGCAAAAACTGGGAAGCCCTGGCCGCTTATGGAGTTATGGTTAAACGCCCGGATCTGGTTCGCTTAGGCTATGAAAAAGCTCTTGCCACCTACGGCCAAACCTTAAATCTGCAAAGACTGCGCGCTCTCGAAGAGTACCTTGAAAAGGTCGCGGATGATTTTTATCTGAGTCAAGAGCTCAAAGAACGCCGGGCTGACTGGCAGCCAAAAAGCACATTGAAAAAAGAGAGAGAACGCCTCTGGGAGGCTGTAGCAGAGTTCGAGGGTGATCCAAGATGATTAAAAACGCACAAAACAACGAGCTGGATATGGCCCTGTCCCAAACTGAAATTTTTAAAGCCCAACTCTTTAAAGTCCCTCGGCAACCATTAAATAGTGCATACCTGCTCTTTGCGGAAGCCCTCTTGCCCATGATTGCCCGCTATTTGCAGCGGCAACAGATACGCTTTAAAGTATCAGCCCCCTTGAACCGGCCAAAAGAGGGGCAAAAGAGGCTGATCTTTTTCGGCCCGGATCTTGAGGAGAACAAAAAAACTCTGCCCCGTTTTGTCCTCTCGTACCTTCAGGAATTACCCCACTGCCGACTTTTCTATCGACTCTGTTCGGTGACCGATACGAATCATAAAAACCCAAAAGAGAGCGCCGGATTTCTGGTTGAATATGGTTTTCAACACCCTCTGCCGGCTTCCGAGATTAGCAATAATTTACAGGCTGAAACCCTCTACATCACTTTCGGTGACCGCCAACGCCCGGCCCTGATTATCGACCCGGCCCCAGCCCTGAAAAATGATTGCGACCTTAGTAAACCGGTCTCCGGCATTGAAAAACCGCCGATTTCTTTTGATTCGGATGAAACCGCTGCCCAGACGTTACGCCTGCAGGTTAAATTGTGCCTTATTGATAATCCGCACGCTCCGGCTCCGGCCCAAGCTCTCTACTTTGCCAGCCAGGAATTAAAATGGCTTGAAACCCTTTTACAACACCTGCCCGGCCCCCTGCTCGCCGGCTTACGCTGGGCTGGAGACCGTGAACACGGAATTCTCCTCCTGCCGGAAGATGAAACGACCTCTCTCTTTCCTTTTGCAGAGCCGCTTAAAAAAGTAAAAAACAATCTCTTTCTCCCGCTCGGACAAAGCTTACGCCCGCAATTGACCGACCCCCAACTAGATAACGCCCTGGCTCTGGTGCCTGAAAAACTTACGTTCCTCACCCAAAACTTACGTTTTGATATTGCAAAAAAAGATTTTCGCCCTCTAGACAAAATGATTACTGCGTCAATCGCACTCTCCACAACCTTGAAATTCTCCGACCCGGATGTTCCCTTTGATTTTGTCTGGCAGAATCGCGATTTAAGCAAGAAAGATAAACAATCGGTGGCTGTCTCCGATAAAAATAGCGATACACCCGATAAAACGGCACCGTTAACTATCACCAGAAGAGAAGATCATAACAAGCAAAACCGGACATCCCCCAGCAAACAGGCAAACGCTCCAACTGAAACCTTAAAGAAATATGCTCTTCTGCTACGCCGTCAAAACGATTTCCTCGGCGCCGCAACCTGTTTCTCTTTAGCCGAAGAACCTCTACCCGCAGCTGAATGTTACCGCTTGGCGGCCCTCACTTTAGAATAATAAATAGAAAAGTCATGGAAAAAACTAAACAGAATCTCAATCGTGATTATTTAAAAGGCCTGATCAGCGAGTTTGACCTGGGCATGACGGAAGAACCAAACGTTACCGTACAAGATCAACTCTCACAACAAGAGAGCAAAGATCTTTGCCTGCCACCGCTGTTGGTGAAGGCTTTTCAGAGCGGACTTGAAGAAGAGCTCAGAGATTGTAACTGCGGCTGCGGCGAGGAGCATGACTGCACTCAAGCTGCCTCTTCGTCAACTCATAATGGTTGCGGAGGTTGTAAACATCATGGTTAAAGAAAAATCTTGCCCAATACCAATTAAAATTGTTGCGAGCCTGCCGGATTTAATCCAACCGGAAGATTACCGGAACTGCAACGAAGAGAAAAAGATTCGCCTGCGCATCTCAATCAATGAAAACGGAGTTGAGATCCTCGGTGATAGCCTCTATGTTGAACCGTTGGAAAAACTGCTGGCCTCCAGCGGGGCCAGATTACTGGAACGAAGTTTATGCGGTTAATAAGTGATGACAGCAACCTGATCAGCACAATCCTGAGCGGTTTTTTAAGTTTTTTGACAACCGACCGGAAAACGGATTTCTTCGCCTTAAACACCCCCCTACTCTGCCCGGACGGTGAAATTATTCGTAATTTAAGTTCCCCACCTTCATCTGAGCTGAAACAAGCTTGGCAAAAGCAAATTGAGAGGTCGGCTGTTGATCAGCTTTTGCTCTCCAAACCGGGAAAAGGTATAACCATTACTCCCGCGTTGACCGCTCTGGCTATAGTTACGTATAATTTTTTAAAACTTCATGCACCAGTGATGCCGGAAGAGGGAAAAAAAGCGGTTCTTGACTACAACCTTCAACTTTGCCACGCCATTGCTCCTGCCGAAAATCCTTTTGTCGGAATCATTTATGACAGCCTGATTGAACCCTGCTGTCATCTGTGGCGAAAAAACCCGCCTAAAACAACAGCGGAAAACCGTTTCCTGGCCGCCCTGCTCTGGACAAATCCCTTGAGCGAACTTAAAAATATCGATCTTTTCCTACCGATCCCACTTAAAAACCTGACCGGCAGCTATCTGGTTCACCAAGCGGAAAATAAAGAGAGTCATGATCAAACCAAGCCGGACGCGACCGCTAAAAACAACTATCAGCAGTGGTGGCTTCAAGCTGAGAATTTTATCCTCACCCCTTCGTTAAAAAAGCTTTTACGGGATCAATGGTTAAGCATACCGGAAAACAGCTTAAGTTGTATGGGGCTGGGAATCTTTTTAGAAGAGTTACGCCGCCGGGGGAAAAAGCAGTTTCGCACCCCGATACTTGAATTTTTTGAAGCCTACGACTACCTGCAGCGTTACCAGGCCCAAAAGGAAGGCACCGTTTGCAGCTATAAAAAACTAACGATCATCCGTCATCTGCTGGAATCAAAAAACCGTGAGCATAACCAAAAAGGCAATGAGTACTTCCTCAAATTCAGAGCTCTGCTTGAGATTGTTGCCGCAGAACAAGCAATTCCCAGAGAATTTCTTCATCTAAGCCGCAAACTCTGCCTCCAACACCTAGCCCCCCTCTCAACCTTGGCCACCATCATCGGTGGCGAACGCATAACCTTGGCACCATCATTCGGCGCGATTCAATTCTCCGATTAGTCTTAAGGTCAGTTCGAAGTTTATTGACAATCCGCAGCAGCTAATCTATATCAGAATGAACAAAAATACTGATATAAGAAAAAAATCGTGGAGGTCGCTGACTAACGAATGAAAGAGATTATAATTTACACGGATGGTGGTTGTATCGGCAACCCCGGCCCGGGTGGGTACGGGGTTGTTTTACTTTTTGGTAAACACCGCAAGGAGCTTGCCGACGGTTTTAAAGAGACTACCAATAACCGCATGGAACTTTTGGCCTGTATCAAAGGACTTGAGGCCTTAAAAGAGAGATGCGCAGTCACCCTTTATAGTGATTCAAAATATGTAGTCGACGGCATCTCTAAAGGTTGGGCTCGGCGCTGGCAAAAAAACAACTGGATCAGAGACAAAAAATCCGGGGCTAAAGCCATTAACCCGGATCTCTGGCAACGCCTGATTGAACAGGTTGACCGCCATAAGATAACTATGAACTGGGTCAAGGGCCATGCCGGAAATCAAGAGAATGAGGCTTGCGATCAACTCGCCAACAACGCCGCCCGGAGCAATTCGACACAAGTTGACACCGGCTATAAAGGTAACAACTCAACGAACAATTGAAAAAGCTCGACAAACATGCTATGACATAAGGTTCAGAACATTCAAAACGTTCAAATCACTGGATTCCGGCTTTCGCCGGAATGACGATTAACAATGGAGAGCTGCTAACCATGGAAGAATTCCACCGCATTAAACGACTGCCCCCTTATGTTTTCGCAACCGTCAATGAGCTTAAGATGAATGCTCGGCAGGCGGGTGAAGATATTATTGATCTCGGCATGGGCAACCCCGATCTACCGACGCCGCAACATATCGTCGACAAAGCTTCGGAGGCCCTCTACAACCCCCGCAACCATCGCTATTCGGTTTCACGAGGCGTACCTAACCTGCGCGAAGCCATCAGTGAATGGTATGGAAAACGTTTCGATATTGCGATCGATCCCGATAGTGAAGCGATCGCCACAATCGGAGCCAAGGAGGGACTATCTCACCTGGCCCTGGCAACCTTAGGACCTGGTGATGTTGTTTTCGTGCCCTCACCGGCCTACCCGATTCATCCCTACTCGGTAATTATCGCCGGGGGTGATCTGCGCAGCATCCCGCTCTCGCCGGATCGGGACTTTTTTGAAGATCTTCAGGCCGCGACCAAATTGACCTGGCCGCGACCCAAAATGATGATCATCAGTTTTCCGCATAACCCGACAACAACGGTTATCGATCTCGATTTTTTCCAGAAAATTGTCGATTATGCTAAAGAAAACGACATCATGGTAATTCACGATTTTGCTTATGCCGATCTCACCTTTGACGGTTACAAAGCGCCCTCGATCATGCAGATTGAAGGAGCCAAGGATGTTGCGGTTGAATTTGTTTCACTCTCCAAAAGTTACAGTATGGCAGGCTGGCGGGTCGGTTTCTGCGTCGGCAACCAACGCATGATTCATGCGCTAACCAGAATCAAAAGCTATCTTGACTACGGCATGTTTCAACCGATTCAGATTGCCGCTATCACCGCTTTAAAGGGTGATCAGAGTTGCGTCAAAGAGATTGTTAACACCTATCGTGAACGGCGCGACGTCTTGTGTGACGGACTCAACCGGATCGGCTGGAAGGTTGAAAAACCCAAGGCGACAATGTTTGTCTGGGCTCGGATTCCGGATCAATACCAAGAGATGGGATCCCTCGAATTCGCCAAAAAACTTATTCGCGAAACCAAAGTCGCGGTCTCGCCCGGCATCGGATTCGGTGAATATGGTGATGAATATGTCCGTTTTGCTCTGGTTGAAAACGAACACCGTACCCGCCAGGCGATCCGCGGACTCCGCAATATAATGTAGAAATTAAGGTTTATTAATGAAAAAAATAAATGTTGGATTAATCGGTTTTGGGACGATTGGTGCCGGGGTTGCTAAGATTCTCCTTGAAAACCGTCAAGTGATCAGCGACCGGCTTGGTGCGGAGCTTAATCTGCACAAGATTGCTGATCTCGACATCACGACTGATCGCGGCGTAGCGCTGCCCGACGGTATCCTGACCACGGATATCGAAGAGCTCATCGGCAACCCCGAAATCGATATTATCATCGAACTCATCGGCGGTTATGAACCGGCTCGAACCTTTGTCAGTCGGGCCTTAAAAAGCAAGCAGAGTGTGGTCACAGCCAACAAAGCGCTGCTCGCCAAACATGGCAATGAACTTTTCGCTTTAGCTCGGGAAAATGGGGTCGACTTCTTTTATGAAGCCAGCGTCGCCGGCGGCATTCCCATCATCAAGGTCATGCGCGAATCCCTGGCCGGCAATAATATCAACTCGGTCTGCGGCATCCTCAACGGCACCTGCAACTACATTTTAAGTAAAATGGGTGATGAGGGAGCGGATTTTTCTGAAGTATTGCAAAAAGCCCAGGATCTGGGCTATGCCGAGGCCGATCCGACCTTTGATATCGAAGGTATCGATACCGCCCACAAACTTGCTATCTTGACCTCACTGGCCTTTGCCACTCCGATAGATTTTGACAAAATCCATGTCGAAGGGATCAGCGCCGTCAAACCGGTCGATTTCGCCTTTGCCCGTGAATTCGGCTATAAAATTAAACTCTTGGCTATCGCTAAAAAGGAAGATGACTGCATTGAGACCCGGGTTCATCCGACGATGATTCCGGAAAGCCATATGCTGGCCAAGATTGATGATGTCTTTAATGCCGTCTTTGTCAATGCCGATGCTTTGGGGCCGAGTCTCTATTACGGACAAGGGGCCGGCATGATGGCGACCGCCAGTGCCGTGGTCGGTGATCTCGTCGACATTGCCCGCAACTGTCTCGATAAGAGTTTACAAAGAATTCCCGACTTAGGTTTCCAGAGTGCGGCAATCAAGCCCCAAACCTATCGACCAATGAGTGAGATTGTCAGCCAATACTATCTTCGTTTCACAGTCTACGATAAAACTTCCGTGCTTTCGCGCATTGCCGGTATTCTCGGCCACAATGAGATCAGCATCGCCTCCGTTATCCAGCAGGGCCGCGGCCCGGGTGGTGAGACCGTAGCCGTCGTCATGCAGACCCATAAGGCCAAAGAAAAAGATCTCCGGGCTGCCCTGTCTGAAATAGACAAACTATCGATTATTGCCGCACCAACTACCGTCATCCGCATGGAAAGTGACTTATAATGAAAAATATAAAACCTATCACCTTGGCCTACAGCGTCGATTCTGATGATCTTTTTATGTTCTATGCCCTGCTTGAAGGGAAGATAGATACAAAAGGTATTGTTTTTGAGCATCAACGCCACGATACCATGGCTTTAAATGACCTGGCGGCAACGGATGCGGTTGATATCACGGCGGTCTCGATCCATGCCTATGCCGAGATCAGCGATAATTATCTCCTCTTGCCGCACGGCGGCAGTATCGGGGTAAATTACGGCCCTCTGGTTTTAAGTTGGAAAAGTTTAAGCCAAAAAGAGTTAAGCGGCAAAAAAATCTCGATTCCCGGTTTCTCGACCACCGCCTACCTGGTTTTCAAACTGATCTGCCCAGATTTCACGCCCGAGGTGATTCCGATAACTCCTTTCGGCCGCACATTTGCCGCCTTGGAGAATCACAGCATCGATGCCGCCGTCGTTATTCACGAAGGCAACCTGACCTATAAAGAGCGCGGTTTTCACAAAGTGCTTGATCTGGGCCAATGGTGGTGGCAGGAAACCGGCCTGCCTCTGCCTTTAGGCGGTAACGTCATCCGTAAAGGTCTGGGCGCGGAAAAGATCGCCATCATCTCAGATCTTTTACGACAAAGCATCGCCTACGCCCTTGAGCATCGTGACGAAGTCATCGACTACCTCTTGGCTCGTGAAATAAGAGATGATCCGGCTCTCAATGATCGGGCTCTGCTTGACCGCTACCTGAATCTTTACGCCAATCGTGACACACTCGAGTATCCCGAAGCGGCTCGTGACGGAATTATCGAACTCTTTCGCCGCGGCTACGAAGCCGGTATCATCAAAAAACCGGTAACGGTTGAATTTGCACCTTAAAGGAGAGAACTATGGCTTTCGTGCAAAAGAATGTACAACCACTGATTTACGCTCTGATTCTGATCATGTTTTCGGTCGGTGCCGCCGACGCCCTGACCGTCAAGGGGATTGATTTTGCCGATCAAGTGACAATCTCTGACAAAAAACTCCATCTCAATGGAGCCGGAATCAAAAAGTCGTTTTTCAGTACGCTCTATGCCTGCGCACTCTACCTGCCCCATCCCACCTATGATGCCGACAAAGCGATTAAGAGCGATCTCTGCAAACAGGTAATCATGCAGTTCCAGAGCAAATTCAGTAAGGATAAAATCGTAGAAGGCTGGAATGATGGTTTTTTCAATAACTCTCAGGAGAAGCTCTATATTCTCCAGGAGCGCATTACAACCTTTAACGCTTTCTTTCGTGACATGGCTGCAAACGACCGCATAACCTTCAGCTACGTCCCGAAACAGGGAACTACTATAACAATTAATGATGAAACTAAGGGAACCATTCCCGGCAGTGACTTCATGCAAGCCCTGTGGGCCATCTGGCTGGGCAGCAATCCGGCGGATAGTGATCTGAAAAAGGGAATGTTGGGGAAATAAACTATTATGAACAAAGCGATCTTGTTACTGGCCTATGGCGGCCCGGAAAAAACCGACGAAATTGAACCTTTTCTGAAACGACTGTTGCGCCGCGACCCGCTGCCGCCGGGCCTGCTGGCCCGGGTAGAGAAGAAATACCAGTCTATCGGCGGGGGCTCGCCGCTACCTTCAATCTGCCGGGAGATTCGGGATAAACTTGCACAAGAGCTTAATGAGTTGCCGGTTTTTCTCGCCTTTCGTTACGCTGAACCAAGTATCGAAAAAGTTGTTGAAGAGATGGCAACCCAAGGAATAAATCAAATTTTTGCGCTCTCCCTCTCCCCTCACTCTTCGACCATCAGTTCGGCGGCCTATTACAAAACCCTTGAAGAGGTTATGGCTACCGGAAAGCTTGAACTGGTACGACTCGAAAACTGGTATCAGGAAACCGCCTACAATCAACTGATTGTTAACCGGATTCTTGCCACCTCCCGAAAAGAGAATTTTCAACTTGACAATCCAGAGACCCACCTCCTCTTTTCTGCCCATAACATTCCGCAAAGCTATATTGATCAAGGTGACACCTATGTTGACGAAATCACCGCCAACATTGCGGGCATAAAGGCACTTCTGCCCGAATGTGCACATTCACTGGCTTACCAGAGCAAAGGCAATGCCCCCGGCGCCTGGCTGGAACCTGAGATTGAAGATCATCTGCTTAAGCTCAAAAAGAGAGGTTACAGCAACATCATTGTCGTACCCGTCAGCTTCAGCATGGATCACCTTGAGACACTCTACGACCTAGATCAGGAATTAAAAACCTTCTGTAATGATGAAAACCTCAACCTCTGCCGCTCGCAACCAGCCAATGCGGATGATGATTTCATCGACATGCTGGCCCAATTTATAAAAAGTAAAGTGTAAAAAGGTACCAACCTATGACTTCCCCAAAAAAAATAGCCATCATCGGTGGCGGAATTACCGGCCTGGCTGCAGCTTATGAACTTACGCAACAGGCACGTCAAACCAACACCCCGATCGAGATCGAACTCTTTGAACAGGCCCCCGAACTCGGAGGCAAAATTATAACTAAAAAAGATGATCCTTATCTGGTTGAGGGTGGCCCCGACTGTTTCATTGTGGAAAAGCCCTGGGCTTTACAACTTATTAAAGAGCTCGGTCTTGAAGGTGAGCTCCTTAACACCAGTTCAGGAGCCGGCGGAACTTTCGTCTTCGACGATAACGCCCTGCACCGCCTGCCGGACGGGGTAATGATGATGGTACCGACTAAAATGGTACCATTCCTCACTTCTAAACTGATCTCCTGGCCGGGCAAAATCCGGATGGGTTGCGATCTTTTTATTCCAAAACGTAAAGAGACCGGAGATGAAACCTTGGCCTCTTTTGTCCGCCGCCGTTTGGGCCAGGAAGCTCTCGACAAGATGGCCGAACCCCTGATTGGCGGCATTCATGCCGGTAATCCTGAAAATATGAGCCTTTTGAGCACTTTTCCCCGTTTTCTGGAGATGGAGCAAGATGGGGGCAGTCTGATTGTCGGAATGCTGAAACGGCAGAAAAAAATGGTTGAGATGATGAAGAAGAGACCGCCGGCACCCGGGCCTAAAAAAACTTTCTTCATCTCCCTAAATGAGGGACTCGGACAGCTAGTCGACAAACTGGAAACCGTTATCGGCAGCGATAAGATCCATTGCGGCCGCAAAATCTCACAACTTAAACAGACTCCTGATAACCGCTGGCTGATCGAGGAAGAGAACCACGACCCAATCACTGCTGATGCCGTTATCGTCACCACTGAAGCCTATGCCGCGGCCGGATTAGTTAAAAATGAACTCCCGCGTCTGGCCGACCTGCTCAACGAAATCCCTTATGTCTCTTCGGCTACGGTTTCGATGGCATTTCCCCGCAAGGCGATCCCGCACGCCCTTGATGCCTACGGCTTTATTGTCCCGAAAATTGCCAATCGCCGGATCATGGCAGTTACATGGACTTCGATTAAATGGGCTCATCGGGCCCCGCAAGGTATGGTTTTGCTGCGGGCTTTTGTCGGTGGAGCCCAACGTCAGGAACTGGCGGCCTGCGGTGATCAGGAGATGCTCAACTTGGTTAAAGAGGAACTCTCCTCAATCATGGGGATCAACACTCCGCCGGAAAAAAGCTGGATCTATCGCTGGCCTCAAGGCATGCCTCAATATGTAATCGGCCATCTCGACCGCCTTGAAGCTATCGATGCAATCACCAAAGAGCAAAAAGGTCTCTACTTGGCCGGGGCCGGTTATCGCGGCATCGGCATTCCCGACTGTATCAACCAGGGCCGTCAAGCGGCCGTCAAAGCTTGGGAAGAGTTAAAGTAAACCCTCTACAATGCGTATTCTTCATTGTTTATCGCAAATTCCCGGGAAAACCGGCAGCGGCGTCTTCCTGCAAGCCATCGTCCGGGAGGCGGCCGCAAATAAAATTGAACAAGCGGTCGTCTGCGGCCTGCCCGTAGCGATGCCGCTTACTGAAACTCATCTTGAGATAGACGCCAAAAATATTTTCCCCGTCCGTTTCGAGACTAACACTCTCCCCTTTCCGGTTACCGGCATGAGCGCTGTCATGCCCTATCCGAGCAGCCGTTTTTCGGCCTTTAACCATCTCCACCTTGAACAGTACGAAGCGGCCTTTAGTAAAACCTTAAAAGAAGCCGTAACCAAATTCTCTCCCGACATCATCCATACCCACCACCTCTGGATCATGACCGCCTTAGTCAAAGAGCTTTTCCCGCAAATCCCGGTCGTCACCTCGGTTCACGGTACCGAATTACGCAAACTCAAACTGGCTCAACCACTTGCCGCCAAGGTCATCAAAGGCGTCAGCCGGGTTGATCGGGTTATGGTCTTAAACCATGACCAGCGCCGACAAGTGATTAAGGAGTACGGTTTTCCGGCTGACCGAATCGTTGTCACCGGAACCGGCTACCGCCAAGACCTTTTTTGCCGCAATATCGGCGCCAAAGAGGAACTGCCAACCATTATTTACGCCGGTAAATTGAGCCGGGCCAAAGGGGTGCCCTGGTTACTCAAAGCTTTTGCCGAGCTCAAAGATGAGTCGGTTTTATGGTTAGCAGGCAGCGGTGACGGATCGGAATCCGCAGCGATAAGAGCAACCGCTTTAGCCAATCAAAATGTACATCTTCTCGGAGCCCTTACGCAACCGGAACTGGCCGCCCGTTTTCAACGCGCCCATATTCTGGTACTGCCATCTTTTTATGAAGGCTTGCCCCTGGTTCTGCTTGAGGCCTTAGCCTGTGACTGCCGAATTGTGGTCACCGACCTACCCGGAATTCGTGAACTGTTAATCGCTGAAACCATCGCTGAAGGGCTGGTAAGCTGTATCCCACTACCCCCGTTAACCGGGCCGGACACCCTCGAAAGCGAGCATGAAAAACCTTTTATCAGCAACCTTAAAAAAGCTCTTTCCGAACAGATTGAAAGGGTCAAAGAGCAGCAATTTATCTGCTCTCTCAAGCTTCAAAAAAAGCTTGATGAAACCGGCTGGAATCAAGTATTTAACCGGATTGAAAAGGTTTATAACGAAGTAATGCTCCCAAAGTAAGCTCCCACCTCCGAAGTAAAATTTTGATTACCTGCCATTTTTTTCGACTTTTTTATTGAAAACCGAAAAATTCCTTCGATAAACTATTACAACGGTGAAAAGTAATGAGTTGCAAACGACATTTCACCAAACATCAGACTATCAATATATTGTTCTATTCGGAGGATTAAATGAAAAAATTATCAAGAGAATACTTGCCCTGCCTAGTGAAATCAGCTATAACGTTTTTTGTTGTTTTGTCTTTGACTCTGCCATTGGGAATGACGACTCAATCGAGCCATGCATCTCCGGCAGCTAACAAATCGGTCAATGGTGGCCTCTTAAAACAGAGCCTGGAGACCCAAAAAGGAGTTATCACCCTTAAACTGCTGGGCGTGACCTCATATGAGCTGATGGAACTTTTCCACAATATCGTAAAAACCACTCCTGGAGTTGTTGAGGCCCGACGCTGCCACCTTAACCTTGACCCGAAATCTCCACAAGCCTGCTTAGTCGAATGGCAGATTACGTTTACCGAAACCACCCCTTTCGCCCTTGAGAGTGAAATCTACAACCGGCTTAAAGAGACCACTAACAACGATCCGGCTGTCCACTTTATCAATGGTTCTGAAATCACTTTAAGCGCCTCAGAACTGACCACTTTAAAAGCGATCAAACCCTGGCAAGCAACCAGCCACAGCTTACGTTTCATCCAAACCCAAACCTTTGCCCAAAGCCAAGAATCCCCATGGCCGCACCAACGACCCCATTACCAACGCTGGTCGGATTGTCCTAATCGCGGTTTTGAATAGAAATTTGATGGCGTCTTAGTAACTTTAATAAATGCAAAAAATTTAAGTTGCGCTTTTTTTTTAAATTTGGCAATATCTCATATACCAGTACAAACAACATAAATTAATTACAAGTGAGGTTAGATATGAAAGCTTTACGTTTCTTGCTCCTTGCATCTCTGGCTTTACTTCTGACCGCCTGTGCCGGCACGACGCCGGTTGATTACGCCCCGACTCAAGCGGAACGGCTGATTGACCAGAGAATTGACCTCCTGCTTGACAATCTCCTCTCCGACCAACGCTTCTCTTCTAGTGAAATGGCTCCGGCTGCCATCGTTCCCGGTTCGGCCATACAGGGCGAATATTTCAGCCGCCTGGAAGAGTTGCTCTGTGAACGCTTGGAAACCCGCCTGCGGGAATCACATGACATTTTTAAACTTTCTCGCCAAAACTGGTTTGAACTGCGGGCCGGACACGCTTTGAGTTTTCAAAACCAACCTCTGGATCGTCGTCAACGCTTACGCTCAGCCATCATTTACCAGGTTGAAATTGCTGCCGACACGGTATTAGACCGGGTCAACGCCACGATTACAGCCCGCCATGCCGACGGACAAGGCCTGACCGGAGTTATCGCCAGCGGCCCCCTAGGCTTTGGTCAGGAGAGCTTAGCTCGCCAACTTTACTATGCCGCCGCCAATCGCAATCCTTTTCCTGAAGGACTGGAAGAGAGGCCTTACTCCTCTTTGGATCGTCTCGCTTACAGTCTGACCTCAGAACTTAGCGAAGCTTACCGTAATGGTTTGCGGGTGGGCGGCCAGAAAGTTGCCGACCATGAAGTTAAAGTACTTCTTTACACAACCTCTTCCCACTACCCGACCGGCCTGACGCAAGAGATTCAGAACGCTCTGCAACAAGCTCTGATCAGCCGCCAGGGCTTCACCTGTGTTGTCAGTCGCCAGGATTTCGGCCCGGCCCTGCAACAGGTCGACTTTTACCAATGGCATTCACAGCTTTTCAAACCAGTCGAAATACCGCAATTTGAACCGGGCACGGTTCTACTCATGGTCGATATCAGTCAACCGGTCAAACCCGGCACCTTAAGTCTGGCCATGCGCGCTATTTGGCGCACCGACCCGCTTGAAGATCAACACGGCAATCTGATTGCAGAAGATGGCAGCGGAACCTATGTCTCCGGTTTTACGGCCAAAGCTTATTTTGCAGGTGACCAGTTGCGCTATCGCTACGGTACCAAGCCTCAGACAGCTGTTCATAAAAGAAGAATAAAACGCAAAGACCCTAACACTGTTCACCGAGCCCGCGAACCCTGGAGCGGCCCGAGTACTGATCTAAATCTCTGTTTCTACGATTTCACTGAAACCCTGAGAGACCGAATCTACCCGGTACTTAATCAGGCTCCCGGAGTAACCTGGCTGCGGCGGGCGGATGAACTTTGCGACTCAGACTCCGACTGTCTCTGTTACGAAATCTGGTACAACGGCACCCGTGAAGATATGTCGGCTTGGCTCAAGCAATATCTAAGAACCTCAAAAAGTGTAAATTTTCGTCTAACCAGCAACGGTCCGGGCCGCATTGAAGTTCATTTTGATGGAGGATTTAAATAAATTTTTTGAAACAACAACCTAACAATTTTAACAAGGAGGAAAAAAAATGAGTCAAAGAGTAATGTCAAAAAAATCAGTTTTAACTGTATGCCTGCTAACTATCTGCCTGCTTCTCGGAGCTTTCGCCAGCTCCGCTTTAGCCCAACAAAGAATTGTGGTTCTGCCTTTCTATGTTGAAGAGGGCCGCGATGCCAATGCCGGCGGTAATGCCACCCTCCACTTTCGCCGGATGATGCGTTTCATCAACAATCAACTTGTCCGTCACGATTTTGAGGTTATTAATCCTTTTGCTCGTGATGCCAGTGAGAGAGAATTCAACCGGGTTATGGAGCGAGCTCGCGAAGATTCAGCCATGGCCAGTATGGAAGTCTGCAAACGCTACGGCGTTGATGCCGCCTATATCGTCTGGCTCCGAGTCAAGGTTCGCCAAACTCAAGACGGCTTCTGCAAAGCCAAAGCCCGTCTTGATGGTGAAGGTTTCGACAGTGCCGGGCATGATCTCGGAATCGGGGTTTCCAAAACCTGGGTTGAAACCGCCCGTGATTGTGATGATGCGATTGCCGAGTGTGAAAAAGAGGTTGGTGATGTAGTTGGCCGTAAATTAACCGCCTGGAGTGGTGGTTCCGGTCGCGGCGGCGCGGTTGGCGGCAGCGGCGGAGCAGTGGTCGGCAGTAGCTCATCTTCCGGTACCGGCGGGGCTCTGAAACGCAACCTCGAAAAATATGAAAACATTCTTGAGGTTCGCCTTGATGGAGCGACGGAATATGAGGCCGCTGAAGTCATGGGCAAAGTCCTCAATACCGCAACCGGCGTTCTTGAAGCCAAACGCTATGGTGCCAATGTCGTTCCCAACAATCCTAAAGCGAGTTGGTCAACCTGGCGGGTCACCTATGAAGGAACCGATCCTTTTCGTCTGCAATCTAATATTATGACAATGATCAACCAGGTTCTGGATGCCGGCGGAGAATTGACCTTGAAAGGGGTTCCCTACCGTTACACCGCCGCTGAAGTAAACCTGCTCATGGGGATCAGAACCGGCAGCGCCACCAGCCGTATGGTTCAGTTTGTTTTCGACCGTGAAAGAATGCGTGACCGGGAATTTTCCGGCCGCCATGATCCTTACAAAGCCCGAAAACGCAACAAACCGGGATTTGAATAACCTCCCTTTTTCTTGTAACTTTCTTCGCCGTGGGTATCACCTTACCTTATTGATACCCACGGCTTTTGCCGTTTTCCAGCAACGGGGTAGCGTAGTGTTAACAATACGAAATTTTTCCTGTCTGATTATTGGCCTCTCCTTTATCATTCTGCAAGGCTGTGCCGGTGGTAGCCGCCGTGGAGTATACCATACAAATGACCCCCGACCGCTAACCGCATGTTTTTACCATTTCAATGAGATCTACCAGGATCGCATCTATCCTGTTTTATCACAAACTCCGGGAGTCACCGCAATCGAACGTTGCTGGTCATCGTGCAATGACCAAAAACCCTGCCTCTGCTACACCTTAACCTATGATGGCCCCGTAGACGAATTGATTGCCCGGCTTAACCAGCGCTTACCGGTCAACAAAACGATTCCGTTCCGATGCGTAGCAAAAGGATCAAACCGACTCGAAGTAATTTTTGACTCAGGTTTTAAATAGCACCTGACATAAGCACTTACCAATACGACTACTTTAAGGACAGACAATGTCATTATTTCGTTTGAAAATTTCTTTATCACTTACCCTGATGGCGACTGTTATATCCCTGACCCTTTTTGCCCCCCCAATTTATGCGGGATGGCTTGATGTTGTCGGTTCAGTAGGGAAAATCGGCGGAGCCCTCTTGGGGGGCGGCGCACCCTCACCATCCGATGAGGTCTTTGACAGTGACCCTGGTGTTATCGTTACCAGCGGTGAGGATGTCATCGCCAAAGCCCTTGACCAAATCAAACTGGGAGAAAAAATTGCCGCCAAAACCCGGGAGATGGAGAGTGAAGTTGAAAAAGTTTTTGTTCGCATTCGTACATATCAGGCGATGCAGGGTGCACTCTGGTTTAACCTCGGTAAAAGCTATTACGAGTTGCGTAACGACTTAATTGATCTTGATCGCCAGGGAGGTTGCAGCTGCAAAGAGTTCTGCCAACGCACGAAACAAAAACGCATCTCCCAAATACGCCTTTTCAATCAGGTCGAAATTAAATCTGTAGATGGCCTGGTTGATGCCGCCGAGACCATCAAGTTAAACAATAAAACCAATCTCAACCTACGCCGCTCAGTCAACGATGTCATCGCTAAAAACCCGTTGATCGCTTTGGGCTTCACCGACCAGATACAAAGTCAAAATCGTTCTCTGAACTCCCTGCTCCAAGCCTATACCGTACGGGTTGGGGATATCTATTTAGCCTTTAATTCCGCAGAAAACACATTCAAAAAAATTGCCTCGGAATTTGGTCAAGCCGAAAGAGATATGGGAGCCGCGATCAAGAAATACAATCAACAGAGCGGTTTGGTTGCTACTGAAGCAACTAAGCATGTCGGAATTATGGCCCTGCATGCGGCTAAACTCAGTTCGTTGTTAAGTGATCATAACCGGAGTTTCTGGCAAAACATCCAGCTCGGAGCTCAAGTCGCCAACCTGATCAAACGCATCGGTGTCCTTACCAAAACCCTTAATCAGTTCTCCAAAACCCGCAAAAAATTTGCGCGCAACTCTGCCACCATCAAGGAAGCCGGAGCTCGGGCTCGCGAAGAGATCGGATCTTCAGGAATCACGATTCGTAGTTTGAGAAAAAAACTCAACAGCTCCTGGGACAAACAGATTACCGCCATTAACAAGGCGGCAGCCAAAGAGAAATTAAAAGTTAAAAATCTCAAAATTGAAATGGCTGCTCTCGAAAAAAAGAACCGCAAACAGGTCGGACGCATGTATGCCAAATTGCATAAGGAAGCCCAGGTAAAGGCTGATAAAGCTTTTGGTAAACCGGTTTTTTAGTTTTACATCGTAACCCGCAGAGCTGGAACCAAGGAGGTGATTTTAATTAAATTTAAGAACGCCGCGAACTTTGCTTCGCTCTCACTAACGGGATCACATCTTGACAAATGGCAGGTTAAAACTTTGGCTTTGTACGAACCTTCCGGCCGCCATGTGTCAAGAAATGACCCCAGCCGAGACAGGTCGAACAGAAACTGCTACAAAAAATTCACTCTACAGATAAAATCATAGGAACATAAACCTTATGAAAAAGTACTTTTTCGTCACTATTTTATTTTTTTCACTTGCCGCGCTTTTATCATGCGCCCCTAAGGTGGCCTACCAGGCTCAGGATTCAATGCAAGCCGCCTCACAGGAAGCCTCCTGCCAGGCCATAAAAATGAAAAAAGCGCGTACTTCCTTAATTCGCAAGGACAAATATCGCATGAAAAGTGACATCAAAAGCATCAAGGAGGCCGAACGACTTTTTGATACTAAAAGCGGAATCGTCCTTTCATATTAGGAACCTACCCGTAAACAACCAAAAAGAACCCAGTACTGTCCGGCTAGAACTTTGCTTAAATGAATTCTAGGGATATCGGGTTGTTTTCAGTAACGTCTCGCAAAATTTTGTCGTTTTTCCCAGCGAATAGAGCCAAAAAAATTGCGATTGTTTGAGCGAGGTACGAGTGAGTTTCGCAATTTTGGCGTAATGAGCGCTGGAAAAACAAAAATTTTGCTTAAGAAGTGGAAGAAAATGACCCGATATCCCGGGTTGCAAGTACCTAACCGGATAGTGCTGAAAAAAACCAGATATTCTGCATCCTATATCCTGTATTTAAGGACAATTAAAACCATGCAAACTTCGCTCGGTAGAATATTAGCAATACTTTTTCTGATTTTTATTCTGTCGGGATTACTGAAACCTGGCTTAAGAGACGCTTTGGCCTGGGAGATTGAGCGCGACAGATCTTTCAGTCAAACTGATAAACGACAGGGTGACAGTTTTTCAAATGGCAGTTTCGTTGAAGTGGAAAAAAACCGGGCCTCTGGCAACGGATTTGCCCAATCCTACAAAGAAAAGTCAAATTGGAATACGGTAATTGACTCCGACAGTAGTGATCCGGAAGTCGATAAAAAACAAGAAACCAAAAAAGATTCTCCCCAACCGGAACAAGCCCAACCACAAACCCAGCCCCAGACCAGCACCGGCGCGACTCAACCGGAAGCCCTTAAACTGATTGATGCTCTGCTGGCCGCCAACCAGCCGGCCGAAATACCGCCAACCCTCTACATCAATAATATGACTAAGGTTCAATATGCCGGAGGGGTCTCGATGGCGATGGAGGGCATGCGCCTTTTCTACGGCGATATGGATGAAGAGCAAGAGACTCTCTTTAAATCTCAGTGGCTGCCGCTTTTCCGGTACCCGAGCCAGGAAATTGTCTTTTACGTTAACCAGCTTAACCCTCTCCTGCTTAAGTTTTTAGCTCTTCGGGCCGCACTTAACGATTGTATTGAAGATTTCAATGCCACCCAACTCGCAGTAATGAGTTGCACCGAGATTGGTGATGCTTTCGGGGTTTCTCAAGCCATGGAATCGGCTGTTATCTACGCCCTGGTCGGCAAAATCCTTAATGCCCGCCTGCAACTGGTCGGTAATGAGATCATCGCCTTGGGAGAGCCGCCAAATGCGGCAGGTTTAATGAAAAAAGCCCGCCAAAAACATAAAGACGCTTTTAAAGAGTTTTCTCAGAAACCACTTATCTCTATCACTCCGACTAACCTTAAAGCCGTGCCCGGCAGAGAGTACACATTCAAAATAGAGGTTGCCGACTTTGAACAGTTTAAAAAAGATAAACTTTCCTTCAGTTGTCGGGGAAAAGTTGAAAATGGCATATTGATAATCAAAAAAACTTTCTCTAAAAAGATCGGTGCAACCGATAAGTTCACAGTCCAATTACAACAATACCCAGGCCCTAAAGTTCTGGCCTCAGTCACAGCCAAGATAACAATGGTAAAAAATCCCGGCTGCTGGACTCTGGTCAATTGTCACACCTATGATACAGGGAAAGAAAACTTCCTCACCTATACAATCGACAAGAAAGAGTGTCGCATTGAAAGCTCATTCATCCCGCCTTCATTTACCGGAAAAAATTTTCATTTCGGCTACCTGAACAGCTGGAAAGCACCACCTCAACGACTCTTTGCCAAAGCCGAAATGCAGATTCCAGTCAGTATTACAAGACTTCATTCATGTGCCGGATTCAGTGAAAAAAATAGAGCTAAACTCTCCAGTGATGCTTATAACGCCAGAGGAAACGAAAAGGTTGAAATCCTTAAAGAGTTAGCTGATTATGAAACCTGCCTGGGCAACTGTTCTTATGATAATAATGAGGGTTATTGTCCTCCCCCCCCTTCAACAACAATTGCCTGGTTCACCGACATTGAATTATCCAAACAAGTAGAAAACGACCCTTGGGCAACCGGCAATCTGAACAGGTCAACGGCTAAACTGGAAAGCGGAGCCCTTAAAACCAAGGCATCGCTAACCCAAACAGTACCAAATGGTATTCAGGAAGATCGTTACAACAAAGACAAACCAAATTTAATCTCACTTCATGTTCAGATAACAAATCGTTTTTTTTATAATAAAAATTCCGACAATATCAACAACAGAGACTACTCAAGTTACCGTGCCGGTGTCGTCTACGTCTACCCCTGGGATCCCAGCGGCAACCAGATCGAACCTCTGAATATTGGCAGTCAAGGTGGTGCCGGTGTACCGACAACTTCCGGAGTTCCTACAAAAGAGCAGGAGAAGGCTGAAAGAATTATCTTCCACCAGCACAACATCAAATATTTTGCGACAAATATTAAAGCTTTAAACAAACAGATCACAAATGCCGACAACCCGGAAACCGGAAACCAACTGACCCGTGATCTGCTCTACGCTAAAGATGCTCAGCAACGAGAGATCGATGCCATCACCGCGATTCAAACCGGTGAATTTGTCCGCACCCGCACCGCCCTTGATGCCTTGAACATGAAAATCATGGCCGACGAAAGCCGTAAAATGGAAGCCAAATGGCACACTATCAAACGCATCATGGAACGGGGGCCGCGCTTGATTGATCTGGCTCCGAAAACTGAACGCAAAGAGTTAAGAAAATTTTTCAACCGCCATGTCACGGCTGAAAATGTTAGTAGCGGCCATAGTGAAAAACTGAGCCAAGCAATGAAAGCTCTTGGTAACCGGGTTTTAGGTGCCATTGAGGTTGAGATTTCGACCCACGAAGAAGATGCTCAATACTGGGACGAAAACCTGGAGATGGCCCAATACACCAAAACCGGAGCTGAGTACTCGATGATGCTTCTGTCATTTACCGGGGCCGGGGCCGCCTATAATCTTTTCGGCAAAGCCCGAATGATTTCAGCGTCCGGGGTCTACATGGCCTACGGCGCGACCAGCGGCTACATCGAAGGTGGCTGGAAAGAGGCCGTCAGCCGAACGCTTGCGGCCTATAATACGGGAACAACAATCATTAATGCCGGGATGCAGGGCTACCAGACCGGGGTTCTGCAAAACCTTGAAGAGTACGCGCATAATCCACAAAAAGTTGCCCTGGATGAGGAGAAAGCCGGTTTTAAAGGAGCCGCCTGGAGTGCCGGGACGGCAGCCGCTTTTGCAGTTGCTATAAAGTTCGGCATGAGAGCCTACCAAAATCGACAGCAGACTATAAGAAATAAAGAGACCCGGCTTAATCTTAAATGTGACAAGATCAAACAAGACTTTCAGGTACGTCATTTCAGACGCCGGACAATCGCAGGGGCTCAAAAAGTTAAGACTTTCCGACAACGTCAAATGGCTTTGAGCCAAGCCGGCCAGGCAAATGCTCCACAAAGCGAAATCTTAAGATTAAGATGCGAACTGGATAACGCTTACAGGGATATAAAAACCGACTATTTTGCCAAAAAGATAATGAAGTCCATGGCTGCTAAAGCAAAGGCAACCTTCGATACGCCTTCCGGCAGAGCTCATCATAAAACAGTTCATGCCTACAACTCAACCGACCGCAGATTTACGAAACAACTAAAGACAAGACTTTCGGAGCGGATGAACGAAGCCGGATATAACCGGCAAGAATATAGATCCTTTTCCAATTCATCCTCTAAAGGTGGAATAGGCATGGACGTTGATCTGGGAGTGGTTGAACCACCACGCTACATAACTGTGGGTGGCAGGAGAACCCCTAACCCGGAACATACTGCCTGGCGCAGAAATATAACCCGTACGGTTAATGGTGTAACCCGCAGGACCAGTCCGCAAGATTTACAACAAGCCGGTCAGCAACAACTCGAAGCCGCTTTTGAAGATGTCTACGGTCGCAAACCTGGTGAAGCGATGGTTTCATATACTACCAGCTACCACCCCGAAGCCTATCGTGATCCCCGCTGGCTCGGCAGCCGGCAGAGTAGAACCGCACCCGTCTATCAAACTGATCCCAAATGGACCCAACAGGCAGCCGATGTTACTGACTTCAAGATCAACACCATGAGCACACATAATCCGTCACTAGGCTACTATGGCAGAATGCAGGAAAATTGCCGGGGCCTGGTCAAAGATATGAATACCAAATTGCAACCGCTGCTTCAACACTCCACAAACCAGGCAGCGGTTGACCACATGAAAAAGCTTAAAGATGTCATGGAACAGTTTTCCAACAATAAAATAGGTCCGGTGAAAGCCGAACAAATGCTTAGAATGATGACCGGTAAAGCTGATGGAGTCAGAGAAATATCTCAACGATTCAGAGTCATGCTTCGGGGTTTAAAAATGCCCGCAGCTCAAAGATAAACAACTACTCTTGATGTTTAATCACCTTAAAGCCACTACAAATGGTGCGAACATTGGCTTCGCCCGGCTTCGAGGGGGACACAGCTCAGATCGGCAAGCGACTTGCAGTCGCCGCCTGGAGCAATGTCCCCGTATCGAGATAGTTTGAAAAGTACATTACGCTGAATAGTTACCAATTTGTTTACATCTCGGTTTTTTTCTGCGTCTTTGCTTCTTGGCGGGAGACAAAAAGCGTTTTCCCGCAGAGGCGCGGGGACGCAGAGAAAGGCAAAAAAAAATCAGACTTTTACGACAAGTCAGAAAATTGGTATATCAATATATGATGAATTCGCACAAAAATTCCATAGCCGCCATTACGTCAAAAACCGGTAGCCGGAAATTATTGAATTTAAAGTTTTTAGCAATTATCACTTTTGCCGTCTTCCTTTCGATAACCAGCCAACCCGCTTCCGTCCGGGCGGCGGTCGCAAATTTTTGCTGGTGCGGGTTTTTTGTCTCTCAGGATGATGGCAAGAGCAGTGATCTCTCGCAAGAGTTAGGCAAAATCTATCGAAAACATATAAAACGCTACGAAGATCGGCAATCCGGAATCATTATCAAAACCTTAAAGCGCTTACGCTGGGATGAGATGAACTATTACGGCTACGTCGGCCTGCCGCAAGACAATGAGGGCGAATATTCCCAGGAGTTAGAAAATCTTGACACTACTTACGGCCTTTTCATTGCGGTCGAACAGATCCTCCCTTTCTCGCCGGATGAAAGCATAGTACACGGACAACTGGTTCGCACCTACAGCACCTATATTTTCGGCTCACTCAATCTCTTTCATCTGAAAAGTCGCAACCTCCTCTCTTCCCGACCATTTTTCATCACGCATCAGGATAGTAAGCCTTCTGACAGCGCCGCAATGCTTGATCTAGCCTTAGAGAAATTTGCTCAAAGGCTAGATGACCCAAACAATCGTTTTACCAAACAGATGCTGGCTGACTGGCAGGAATTTTTCGGCCCTCCCGGCGAGCAACGCGATGTTTTGCGCCAAGCCTTAGGTGAACTTGACGACACCTTCGGCGTCGCCCCTTTATGCGATGGCTGCATCAGAATCAAAGGTGACAACGTCGATACAACTACCGACAAACAGCTTAAAACCTTTATTCGTTACTACTTCAATGCAACTATGGCAAACCATAAACCGGTAGTTTTCCTGCCTGGTTTCAGCGGCAAAGTAAGCGAAAGTGTCCACACCTTGACAACCGCAACCAAAGAGGGGGATGTAACTTATAGCGACGAATGCCTTTCAGGCTATGGTGATTCGGGGCAAACTCAGCTTTGCCTCAAAATTCCACCTCCGAGAAACCTGGTCAAATTGAGCCTTCGTTGTCTGGTCGAAAATGGCCCCGTAACGGAAAGTGACACCTATCTCCGCACCTACAACACCATGCTTGATATCGGCATCTTTTTTACCGATGTCAACGACCCGGTAATTCGTTCATTAAGCAATAGCTATCAACAACTCCTCACAAGCACCAGAAAACCCTCCAATCTTTACTATTTTAACAGTTTGATTAATGCTGTATCTGGATTTAAGACAGACACTTTAGCTAAAGAATAACAAGGAATTTTTATGCAACGTATCACTATTTATCTCAGCGCACTGCTCTGTATCTTCTATCTTCTTATGACCCCGGCTACCACCCGAGCCGGGGAGATTATCAAGGTCGACGCCCTGGTTGTCAGCGCTGAAAATATGCTCAAGGCTGAAGAAAAAGCCCGGCACCTGGCTCTGGATCGGGCCCTGACGATGATGGGCAACAAGAAAATTCCTCAATCAGCCAAGATTTCAGCCCATGCCCAGGTGGATCAGTTGGTCACTTTCCGCCGCGTCCTCAACCATAAAGCCAAAGCCGATGGCTCCGTCCAACCGGTCTTTTTCTGTAGCGTTGACAAATTGGCCCTGCAATCAATCATCTCTCAGCAGCACCAGTCGACTCTGCAAAGTTTAGATCGCCCGCAAATCAATATCGGCATTCTCTTTCGCACCTTGCCGAAAAGTTTAAGCGAAAACCGAAGTACCTTTATTGACCGCATCAACAACCATCTTGAAGAGTATTTTTCTCAAAGCGGTTTCCGCATCGCTCCGCCGCCGGAAGCAATGCTCAAAAGCATGGCTGCCGAAAAGCAGGCCAATGAAATTTTCAAGAGTTTTGTCCATAACTCCAGCGAGGTCAATTACCTGCTATATGGTGCGCTCGATATCAACCCGGAAGATCTGCGCAAACTTGATGATGGCCGCTATTACAAAACCCGGGTTGGTCTGACTCTGCGCTTTTTCAACATCCTCTCACATGACGTCATCTCTTTCAGCCGTGATGTCTACGGTAGCGGTGAGAATGAGAAGGCATCGGTCATCAACGCCATGCGCAACTGCGCCAAGGTTATCAGCGAAAAAGTCGGCGTCAATGAAGTGGTTGCCGACTGGCAGAGAAAACTTAACGAAGGTTTTGAATACAGCATTCAATTCTGTGGTTTACATGATCGAGGTTGGTCTCGCAAGCTGCGCCGGGCCTTAAAAAAAGAGGGCCGCTTCATGGCTAAAAGCCGAGGCCAAAACCTGACTAAAATCTACCGCTACAGAGCCGATCCCGGTAAATTCCTCCACCCCTCCATCGATTTCGAAGATTTTCTCGAAGATATCGATGGCCTTGAGATGGTCGAGTTCGGCCTGATGGTACAAAACAACCGTCTCTATTACGTCTTCGGCGATGACGACCAATGTTTTGATGTGGGCTTTAGTGATGCAGAGGATGCTTTAAAATAAGCCGTTACAGGAGATAAATTATGAAACGCCTGGCATTAATTATTTTGACAATTTCAGCTCTTCTCTTATCCAACGCTTTAGCAGCGGAAACGTTATACTTTCCCCATATCGCCAGTAACGCCACATGGGAAACAGAGATCTGTCTGATCAATACCAGTACCACCCAAAACCTGACCGGCGACCTGACAGCCTACAACAATTTTGGTCAACAAATAAATTCAACATCTATGAGTCTCGGCCCCGGCGCCCGGCAAGAGATCGTGGTGGGAGCAGATCTTTTAAATCCTGATCAGATTGGCTACATTCTTTTTGAATCGAGTTCCGATACGATCAGCGGCTATACCAAATTTTACATCAACTCAAAATTCAGAGTCGCAATCCCGGCAACTTCAAAAATCAATAATAGCGATATTCTTATTCCTCATATCGCTTCAAGTGCTAAATGGTGGACCGGCATCAGTCTTTTAAATACAACGGCATCAGCCAAAGAGTTAATCATTGAATTCAGTGATGGAACAGTAAAAAACAGAACTATTGCCGCTAACGAGCACCAGGCTTTTGCCATCAAACAGTTATTTGGCAATGCCCCTCAGCCGCAAATCCAGTCGGCTGTGATTAAAAACGGCGCGGGGCTTGTCGGCCTTGAACTGTTCGGCAGCAATGATGGTTTTGACGAAAATTATCTAAGCGGCGTTCTCTTAAAAGTTGATACTACCGGTTCTATCTATTATCCTCACATCGCCAGCGATGCAAACTGGTGGACCGGCGTTGTGGCTTACAATCCGTCGCCCCAGACCTGTAACCTTACAATCACACCATATCAGAAGGATGGTACTGCGCTGAGCACGCAGAACCTGCCGATTTCGGGCAAACAAAAATATATTGGTTCGGCAAAGGGTTTGAATCTTCCTGAAGGTTCCGCCTGGTTCAAAATTGATGCTACCCACCCAATTACCGGGCTTGAACTATTCGCTACCTACAGCGGCAATCAATTGGCGGATATACTTCAGTAGGAATCAGTTGTTCTGATGGAATTTTTCCCAAAATTGAAAAAGAGGGATGGACCGGCATCGCTTTTGTTAATATTGAAGATAAAAGATCAACCGTAACCATCACGGCCCATGACAATAGTGGAACAACGATTGCCCTTAGAACCATTACCCTTGCACCCCATGAAAAAATAGTAAATGCTGTGGAAACTTTATTTTATTCAAACATTAGCTCAGCGACCTATCTAAAGTATTCATCCACCAGTAAGATTGTCGGCTTCCAGCTCAATGGTTCCAACTGTGGCATGATGCTGGATGCACTGCCTGCAGATAGTTTTGCCGCCAACACGGCTCAATTTATCACCTCCAAAACCATCGGCAGCCAAGGGGGAACGTTGGCGGCTGCTGATTTTTCTTTAACTATTCCAGCCGGAGTTTTCCCTGCCTCCAGCGACCTCAAACTTTACAAAATGAGTAGTGATCACTACTTTGACCAGGATTTGTGTACCGACACCTTCAGAGTGATCGGCCTCCCGGATGAATTTCCGGAAACGCTTTTACCTGATTTAAAACAGACCGGAACATTGACCGATGAAAGCTTTATTATGGTCGGCGAAGAGCTGCTTATTTCAAGTCAGCTTGCCCCCGGCATGGCCTATCACCTGTTCCCGGCAAGCTCGAATTCCGGATTTTTAACTTATACCCCAAGAGCAGCGATTCCGGTCAGGTCGAATACTCCAACCTCTAACAGATTCCTGGATTTTTTAGGAATTACCGGGTGGAAAACCTACACCACTGAAAATGGTCAGGGTCATTTTGCTATCAGGTATCCTAACGCATCAGTTAACCTTTCCCAAGTTACCACTTTGGGTCAGTATTTGGAAGCAGCTTATGATACCTATGAAAATATGGGATTCAGTTATGGAGGAAGAACCAGTTGGCCGATTGAAGTAACGGTAACGAACCTTGCCTTTGGCACCTATGGACTCTTCTGCAAATCTTTATGGGGCAACAACTCGGCAACCCTGCAATTCAACCAGAATAATCTAGACAACCTGTCTGAACTTCGCACAACTGCAGGCCATGAGTTTTTCCACTTCATTCAATATCTCTATGACTCACGCAACAACTACTCAAGAGGCCATGATAACTCATTCAGTATATCCCTTCACTGGTTAGATGAGGCAACGGCAGTATGGGCAGAAGAGAAATTCACCAACACTCAAAATTACGTCTCATCCATACGTACAAGATGTGAAATGGCACCGTTTGACGGAATGGAGGCAGGAACAGGTGCAAATATAGTTCAAGCCGGCGAACACGGCTATGGCATGTCAGCCTTCATCAAATATCTTGTAACCCAATATGGTGAATCCATAGTTCGTGATATATATCTAAAAATCTTGGAGCAAAAACACCCGATTCAGGCCATAAATCAAAGCCTCAACATAAACAATAACCTGTTTATGATATGGGAGCCTTTCTTACGTGAGTATGTCACAGGAAATATATACAATGTGCCAAAGGGAGAATTTTTACTCTATAGATCCGGCTCTTTCCTACTCAAGTCGGATACTGATCGTGCAAAGTCATTCACTGATAGCTATCCGGATCTTTCGGCAAAATTGTATATGATCGGGCTGAATTACCCGGATATCAGTCCGGCGAAGGCGATCAATTTTACCATTAACCAGGATCTTTGCGATATCACCCTGTTTAAATTCAGGGATGCTGATAGCAAGATCCAATATCTGTCTCATTCATCAACAAAATCCCTGATGCAAAAGAATCTCCGCTCATTAACCGATGACGGCTATCATCTATTGGTTATGGTGAGTAATGCAAATTATTTTGCCCCCTATACGAATACAAAAACGATCAAACTGGACATTCTGGTTGAGTCAATCGCCGCCGCCATAACTCTCTCTGCATCTCCGAACACACTGGACGCAGACGGCACCAGCACCAGCACGATCACGGCAACCGTCACCGATGACGTCGGCGACCCGGTGGAAGGCGAAACCGTTACATTTACAACCAACAGCGGCAGCCTCTCTGCCGGGAGTGTGGATACCAATGCCAACGGTATTGCCTCGGTAAATTATACTGCCCCAGGCTCAGCCCCGCCGGGCGGAACCTCAACGATCACGGCAACCACCACCAATGCAATTACAGAAACAGTCGTGATTACGGTTAATGCGGGGCCCTCCTGGACCGGGTGGCCTAACCCGCAATGGTGCCCCCAGACAGGAACTGGTGAATATCAATGGGGAGGTACTTTGGCAATCTACCCCCCAAACAATCCGGATCAGGCCATTCAATGCACGTATTGGGGAAATGCCCAACTTAAATGGGAGATCCCGAATTTAAACGGAAAAAAAGAAGGCTGGTGGAAAAGCTATTTTGAAAGCGGAGCATTGAAGGCCGAAACCCCTTATAAAGTTGGAAAAAGAGAAGGAACAAGCACCTGGTTTTATGAAAGCGGTAACATATCAAGTCAGACTCCCTATGTAAACGGTCTGGCAGAAGGAAATTACATCGGTTATTATGAAAACAGCCAAATAGAGGCAATAATCCCACATCAAGCAGATTTGAGAAATGGCATGGCCCATTGGTTTTATGATACGGGTGAACGCATGTACGATGACCCCTGGCAGAATGATCTCAGACACGGCATAAAAAAAGCATATTTCAGAAGCGGCCCCTTAAGCTATGAACACCCGTACACCAACGGCAAGAAGAACGGTATGACAAAGGGATATTACGAGAACGGCAACCGTAGTTATGAAACCCCGTATATCGATGGCAAGAAGAATGGTATATCAAAAAGTTATTGGGAGAGTAATGACCAGCGCAAATCAGAAACCCCATACACCGATGATATAATTAATGGAACACAATTCTATTATTTTGGAACAGGAGAACTAGATCGAGAATCACCCTATGTAGACGGAATAAGGCATGGAGTTCAAAAATATTATTATAAAAACGGACAGGTCGCCCACTCAATACCCAGGCGGGACAATATAAAGCATGGTCAAGAAAAATGGTATTCTGAGGCTGGGGAAATGACCAGATGTGAAATCTATAATAATGGAACTATGACTGGCTCATGCATGCCTTAATAGTATCCCTTAACCGGTTATCATTTTTCAGTTTGCCGACAGATTTTGATCTATATGTGATATGTGCTGATATACAATGAAAAAAATTATTTTTACAACGCTCTTAGCCATTGCCCTCTTGGGCTTTACGACCTTCCCCTTCTATCTGCAAGCCCAAGAGAAAGCTGACAATTTTCGTCTGGGAAATAGCTCCAGCACCCTGGTTCATGGCAACCAACTCGTTCTCATAACTCATGGCTGGGATCCCGGTTTAACCGGCGTTCCGGTTTGGCTGGAGAGCATGCGTGATGCAATTGCCGAAAACTACCTCGACAACGAACGAAACTATGTTGAAATAAGGGTTGCCAAAAACAGTGGAAATCTTGTCAGCACATGTACATTCAGGGATTTTTCAATCAACACCGGGAACTCCGGAACTATCCTGGCAATCCTAGATTGGTCGGCTGTAGCCAACCATCTTTTCAGCGGAGTCAGATCTCAGGAGGTCGCCGCCGCCGCAATTAACAGCCTTATAACCAGCCAACAAGAAAGAGCTCCTCTGGCTCAATTACCGATCCATCTCATCGGCCACAGCCGGGGTGCCGGTTTAATCTGTGAGTTATCCCGATTGCTTGGAGAACAAGGAATTATCGTTGATCAGGTTACTCTGCTTGACCCTCACCCTTTAACCACTTCAGACCAGCAACCGTCGTTTGATAAAATCATCGATACCCCAATCTCGATTTATGAAAACATCGTCTTTGCCGATTGTTATTACCAAAACATCGCTTACCCGCAGGGAGAGTATTTTGACGGAACTTATAATCGCTATTTTCCGACTCTGCCGGGAGGTTTTCATCGTAATCTATTATCAATTTATCCCGATCACCGCAATCTCTACCTCATGTATCAAGGCACGATCAATCTTGATAATCCGGTGGCTAATGGTGAAGCGGAGATGGGCAATCGCGAGCGGGAAGCGTGGTTTAATGAGAATGAAAACAGTGGAGCGTACACCGGCTTTCATTACAGTCGGATTAAAAACAGCGACGACCGCTTAAGCAGCGAGACTCCGGTTCATAATAGTGACCGAATCAATCAAGGACTACACCAAGAGTTGGGCGGCAACGGCAACCGTACATCTTTGACCTGGGGGGCCGCATCCTGGCCCAATATCGCCTCTTTCAAGATCAGCAAAGCGGGCGTACCCCTTACCAGCGACGTCAACTTGCTCCCGATAGGTACGGCTATAGAACTCGAATACCTGGCTCTCGACTATGACAGCGGTTACACAGTCACTCTTTTTGCTGATCAGGATCGTAATCCCTACAACCATAACAACCTGCAAACCATTGCCAAAATTAAACAGGACTTGTCGACGGGAAAAAATCTTTATAGTCATACTATTGATTGGCACACCGCAGGGTTGCCCGGCAACAAATATATTTATCTCTATGCCAAAATCGAAGATGCTGAACACACCCGCTACTTTTATGCCGATCCCGCCCTTGAGTTCACCTACACTTCCGGAAACTACAACTACTATCTACCCTGCTTTCAATCCGGAGATGGATACTGGACCGGATTGGCCGTCACCAATACCAATAATCAACAAAGTTCTCCTTTTTCAGTCACGGTCTACAATTCTACCGGCGATACCCTGAGCCAAGAATATCCGCCCCCTTTGCCCCCCAAAGGACAGAACTCTCTGGCCGTCGCCAGCCATCTTCAGACCAGCGGTTGGATCTTGATAAACTCTCACTGTGAGTTGGATGGACTAAGCTTTCTCGGCAATGACTCGATGATTGACATCCCTTTCAGCCGGGAACTCTTTTTGCAACTAATCATTCCCCATATAGCTCAAACCAAACAATGGGATACCATTCTTTCAATCTGCAATCCGCATCCCACAGCCTGCGACCTGACCCTCACTTACACTGACAAGAGCGGTCTCTCCGAACTTTTTCACAACGACTCACTCGGAGCTTTTAGCAACGGCAACTATCCTCTGGAGACAGTTTTCCCCGAAACACCTCTGGACGGAACAATCACCATCTCCGCCAACCAGGGAGTGGCCGCTTTTGCGCTCTACACAAATCACAAAAGCGGCGGAAACTATGCTGCCGGCATTAATGCTTGTGGAAGGTAGTTATCACCATTGACAAATGATCACCATAAAACTATTTTCAAAAAAATAATGTGACTATCTTGAAAATAGCGAAATCATATGTAATTTGAGTTTATCTCTTGCATGAACAATGGAGTGTATAATAAAATCAAAGATTGATGGCTTCCGCAACCCATTCATTTTCTCCTTGCGGTGGAAGGTGGCCCTCTCCTTTTCGGTTCTGCTACTTCTTGTTGCAGGCCTGCTCTTCTTTGCCTTCATGCGCTACGAGAGGATTTTTCTCTCCCTGGAAAGCCAGAAAAGAGCGCAATCTCTGGCCAACAATATAGTTATTAACGCCAGAGATCCCCTGTTAAGCCAAGATGAGCTGCGCCTCGGTTCCCTGATAGAATCTGTGAGTCAGAACAGTGAAGTTCAGTATGCCTACCTCGTAGATCATCGAGGTTGTATCCTGTACCATTCAGAACCGGCAAAAACCGGAAAGATGTTGGCCAATGGAGTCCCCAGTCCGGCCAAGGATATCATCCAGGCCTCTGTCCCGATTGAGGTGGAAAATATCAAGGTCGGAACCGCAGTTGTCGGATTGGGCGTCGATCACATTGATCAAGCCATGCTGGAGACCGCAACCGGCCTGATTTTCCCTCTTGGCCTGGGGGCGGGATTAGGAATTTTAGGGGTTTTTCTCCTAGCAGGGATTCACGTTAACCGCGTTAAAAGGCTGGAAGAGGCAGTCCAGGCCCTTGGATCGGGAGATCTTCTTGTCCACGTTGAAGATAATAGCCTTGATGAAATCGGCAGACTCACAAGACACTTTAACGAAATGGTCGACCAGCTCCACTCGGCCCGACAACAAAATCTGAGAAACTTTAAAGAGACCGTCAGTGCCTTGGCTGCAGCCGTAGAGGCGAAAGATGCCTACACGCGTGGCCATTGTGACCGGGTTGCACGAATCTCCGTGGCAATCGGCAACCGGCTTGAAATGGATGAAAAACAGTGCGAAGAGCTGGAGCTTGCGGCGATCCTTCATGATGTGGGCAAGATCGGGGTAAAGGCCGGAATTATAGGTAAAGCAGGTCCGCTTACTGATAATGAGTATATGGAGATGCAACGCCATCCTGATATAGGGGCCAAAATTCTAAGCCCGCTTTCAGCCTATCAGGAAGTTGCCCTGTTTGTCCGGCACCATCACGAAAATTACGATGGCTCAGGCTATCCGGATGGGCTCAAAAAAGATGAAATCCCCCAAGCTGCGCGGATTATCCACTTGGTTGATGCTTTTGACGCGATGACCACAAATCGCCCTTACCGAAATGCCCTCTCAAAAAAGGAAGCACTCTCAAGAATTAAGCAAGGGTACGGTAAACAGTTTGATCCCGTCCCCGTAGATGTGTTATTAGAGCTGGAAAAAGAGGGGCACATTGATGCCATTTCCGTGGAGGTAGAACAATCAGAAAGGCAATAACAGTAACCGTTGTGGTATTTTTTCTTTTGAGTATGACATCCGGATGCGCGCTCACCGGGCCTGCAACAAAGCTCAAAGCTAGAGATACCATCTCAAATTCAAAAACTGAAACCGAGACCGAAACCAAAGCCGAAAGTAAATTGCAATGTACTCAAATTCTCAAATTCTCTCAAGCAGGCGAACATAAGAGCGCTGTTGATTTAGCCGATAAACTCATTAAGAACGGTTGCAAATGTTCGGATAAGGTTTCGCAGAGAATTGATTTTTCACGGTCTCAACTTAAGCAGGCTGATGCCTATGTACTTGAGGCCATGAAGCGCAAGAAAGAGGGAAAACTTATCGAGGCCCAAACCAATCTCCTAAAGGCCCTTGAAATTTACCCTAAATATTATTGGGCTCGAAATTTACTAAAAAAAGTTGAGTGTTCTATCAACGCGCAAATAACCGGCTTAAAAGAGGAAGCCCACAATCTTGAATCAGATGGAAATCTGGATGGGGCACTCTCATTGATACAGGATGCAATAGCTCTCTCCCCTGGCGATAACAATCTTAAGTTGGAAGCGACAAGATTGCAGGAAGCCATGAATATATTGCTGCAAGAGGAGAAGAAGCGAAAGCAGTTTACACTGGATCAGCGCCGGAGTATTATCAGAAAAGGTCTCGTGGCAGCCCAAGAGGCCGAGCAAAAAGATGACCTGGAGAGTGCGGCGGGCCACACCATACATATTTTGGAACTCTCTTCAGCCGGAGAACCCTTGACGCCGGAGATTGTTGAATTTGCCAGACTTTTAGGATTGAAACTCTTCTCCACAGGCGACTTTTCAAAAGCTCAGAACTTGTGGAAAGAAGCTCTGCACTTAGCACCGGGCAACGCCAAACTCCAGAAGTACCTGGCAGAGGTCGAAGAGAGCCTTGACAACTTAAAGAAAATTCAGCCAACCCCTCCACGCTTAAGTTAGCTGTCAACAAACCACTAAGGCCGGGATTTTTCCCAATAAGCAACCAGTCGGCGGCCATCCCACTCTTGGGCTTGAACCGTCACCTCGAATCCAGCCCGCAGAGAGTCATCTTCTCTTTGAGATGTCACCAGCACCGGCAGGTAGTTGCGACTGTGGCCGAACCAAGCTGTCCCATAAAGACTATCATCGACCCGGGTTTCGAGCAGCACATTAAGATCACGACCCAGATTTTTCCGCGAAAAAACCTCCTTTTTACGACGGCCTAAAGCCCCAAGTTTTGCCGCCCGCGCCTTTTTCTCGGCTGCCGAAACCCGATCCGGCCAGGAAGCCGCCACCGTTCCTTGGCGCGGAGAGTATGGAAAAACATGAAGATAGCCAAGCTCAACCGCTTCGACCAGAGCCACAGTCTCCGCAAAAGCTAACTCATTTTCAGCCGGAAAACCAACAATCAAATCAGTTCCAATATTTAGCCGTCCGCTGCCTGCGGCCAGCAAGTCAAATATTTTTTCAATATCAGGCCGACGATAGGGCCGTCCCATGGCCCCCAAAACCCGATCACTGGCCGACTGCAATGAAAGATGCAGATGTTCACAGACCGGAGATTGAGGATCGAGCATCAGAGTCATAATCTCAGGGGTTATTTCATGGGGCTGCAAGGATCCGAGCCGCAAACGCAGACCGGGAAATTCATCAACCAACTGCAACAAGAGAGATGTCAAACTAAAACCGGCCGCAGCATCCTCCCCATAACGTCCGATATGAATACCGGTCAGAACCACTTCTCGAAAGCCGGCGGCAACCAATTCGCGGCATTCAGCCAACACTTTTTCAGGCGGCAAACTCCGACAACGGCCCCGCAGGTAAGGAATAATACAGTAGCGACAAAAAGAGTTACAACCATCCTGAATCTTGACCACGGCCCGGCTCCGGCCGCGCTCTAAATCAGCCCGCAAAAGCCCAATATCAAGCTCACCCGCAATTCCAACCGGCTCCGGCCGCTCAGAAGCCGGTTTTTCGATCTGCCGAGTCAGCCTGGAAACCAAATCTTTTTTCCCGGCATTACCAAAAAAAGCGCCAAGTTTTTCAACTTCCGCCGCCTTTTGCGGCTCCGCGACCACGGCACAACCAGCCAAAGCTACTTGCGCCTCGGGATAACGTTTAAGCGCCCGCCGAGCCGCTTGCAAACTCTGGCGCCCGGCTTCCGCCGTCACCGCACAACTATTAATAACCACCGCTGCAAGCGGCCCTTTTTTGACCACCTGCCAACCCTGCCGCCGAAACTCCGCAGCCAGCCCCTGACTCTCATAGTGATTCACCTTGCAACCCAGGGTTTCGATTAGAACACGTGGTAATTTTTTCTGCTGCATAAACCTAACCCGACCTTAGCTTTGCTGTAAACCGTAGGAGTCTGTCCGAGAATGCACTCTTGGGCTGCGTCACTACATTTGCAGCACATTGACAGGCTCCCCCCACAATAGATTGAATTGCTTGTGTGCTACAGATTGAACGCCACTACTCCAGAATTCATCACTACCAGGTATACTGCTTGTTGATAGCAAACATTCAACTTCTAAGCGTCGAGCTGTCTCTTTAGCAACAGCAACATCTGTATTTATTATTTCTACATTTGGGCCGGCTACTTTTCTTATAATTGGGGCTAAAAAGGAGTAATGAGTACACCCAAGTACAATATTGTCAACCCCCTTCTCTAAAAGAGGAAAGACATATTTTTTAATTAGTGCCTCAGTTTTACTACTCTCAAGGCTCAACGCCTCGACTTGCTCCACTAATCCAGGGCATGGCTGAACCTCGATTTTGACATTTGTAGAAAAGCCTCTAGCTAAATCATTGAATGAAATACTTTTAAGTGTTTGGGTTGTTGCCAGAACACCAATAACGCCACTATTCGTTTTAAACACTGCAGGTTTAACTCCGGGCTCAACACCAACGATTGGAATTGTATATTTAGAGCGAAGTTTTTGTATCGATGATACGGTTGCGGTATTACAGGCAATAACAACAGCCTTAACTTTTCGTTCTAATAAAAATTGAATTATTGAGGATGATCTTTGGTTAACATACGACTCTGATTTGTCACCATATGGTGCATGAACAGAATCGGCTATATAGAGTAGGTTCTCGTTTGGGAGTATTTCACGAATACAACGTGCTATAGATAAACCACCTATACCTGAATCGAAAATCCCAATCGGATTTATATTAATCATAAATTGTCAAACATCCCATTTAGCCATAACGTTGCCAATCACCGGAATTTTAAAGCCATATAACGACTTGGGTAACCCGCCGCGCCGGGATGTTCAAAGAAAAGTTTAACAGGCTCTTCGCGGTCGGGTTTACCCTTTCGGCGTTTTTTACCGATTATGAACTTAAAATTTCTTAAAAACCCCATTTTGGGTGCAAAATGGGGTTTTTAAGGCTGTTTTTACACCTTTTTCAACACATATTCACTGCAATTTCAGATGGTTAGCGTGGCCCGACCCCGGTTTGCGTTCCAATTAAAAAGAGAAAAAGGCGGATTTATTTTGCCTTTCTCTGCGCCTCTGCGGAAAAATCCATAAAGCTCCAGCAAATGGCGGCGAACATCGCTTCGCTTCCCATAACCGGGGTCAGAACTGAAGGTCTGACCCCACATCTCGGCAGTTTGGAGCTGACACCGAATATTTACCTGATTACCAATCGTCATCTTATTAAGACCGCAAAAACATTATCTTTGTCAATAAATTGTAAATTAATGTCGGGATGCAGGTCACTAAAAAAATTGTACTTATTCTTTCTTACAGTTTCCATCCTATATTTAACTTCATAGGCAAGATAGAGATTTTCACTCGTTTTGACGATAAAATCAATCTCCTGTTTTTTTTTCGTCCGGCAAAAACGCACGTTATCTTCTCCATAAAAGTCAATTAAACGCCGAAAGACAAAATTCTCAAAAAGCATGCCTCTATCGTCGCGCAGTGGCATTGGTGAAAAATTATCAGCGAAATAATTTCGTAACCCATTATCGTAATAGTAGATTTTGGGCATCCTTTTGAGCTCTTTGGTTTTATTTGTCCAATATGGCTTTATCCGGGTCAGATGAAATGACTTCTGCATTGCATAAAGATATTTTCGTACCGTTTCAACATTAACATTAAGCGTATTGCTGATCTGTCTGACATTAACCAGAGAACCTGTCTGGTTTGCCAGAAGCTGCATCATTTGCAGATAGACATCAAAAAGTTCGAGGTCGGAATCAATAACATCTTTTTTAATGTATGATTCAGCGATCTCCTTCAAGATCAATTTTTTCTTTTCCACGGTTTTAGCCAGAACTACTGCCGGATAACC
>JAYEGS010000161.1:0-15140 GCA_034659215.1 Pseudomonadota bacterium
ACTCCATCGACGTATAGTGATCATTATGGATAAGAACCCGGTAGAGCGGCGGTTCGTCAAGCCGCTCCCGATCCTCATCCATGATTTCGCTTAAATTATCATATTCCAGTTGAGTCACGGTTTTCTCGCAAAATGCTTCAAGTTATTTTACTTCTCATTGCTTTTTATGGCGATTCGCTCGTAAAATGCAAGGATAAAGTGAAAGTTTTTTGGTTCCGTTTAAATAATTGTCGTAACTTGTTGTAAAGGCAACGTAATTCTTCAAAATTTATTATTGACATGATAATTAAAACCCACTAATTAATATGCACTGTTTTAATTTGTGCGAATTTGTGTCCATTTGTGGTTGAAAAAACGGAACCACAGATGAACACAAATGGACACAAATAATTTTCTATTGATCTATGGAGAGTGAAAATGCAAAACGAGCGTGAGCGTCTGGCGGGAAGACTGGAAGGATATGAAAAGAGTTGCGGCGAACAACCGGCTGCCGGTAAAAGCCTGCCCGATCTGAAAACCTTAACCAGCGCTGCCGCCGGTCTCGGCCTCCTCCTGGCTTGTCCGCACGCTGAAGCCGCGATTGTGTACAGTGGAGCCCGGAATGTCTCTTTAAGCAATAATTCTTTTGCGCTTGATATGGATGGTGATAGTGTTCCTGAGTTTGATTTATTTGCCTATGGTTTTAGTTTTTCCGGCACTACCAGTGGTATTCCGTACTCAACTGAATATGGAATCGCTGCAATGTTCCCTGTGGGAGCAAATGCGGCTTGGCTCGGAACAACATTTCCTTTCCCTGCAAGGTTGTCGAGTGGTTATAATTTTGGTCCGGCTGTGTCCTCATCCTTATGGGGTTCAGGGTATGGAATTTTGGCCTATTCAATAGCTGTTACATATAGTGGCTCTACTTATTACAGTACTTCTGTCGGTAATTTTCTTGGGGAACGGGGATTCATCGGGGTGCGTTTTGAGATCAGCGGTGAGACAAAATATGGCTGGATCGATTTTGAGGGCGTTGTCGGACATGCTGGTCAAGGTATTATTCATGGTTGGGCCTATGAGGATGTTTCCGATACTGCGATTGCGGCCGGTGCAACCGGAGAGCCGATCCCGACATTGAACGAGTGGGGGATGATTTTTCTGGTTGGCCTGCTTGCGGCGGGTGGTTTGGTTTATGGTCGGAAAGAGGAAGAGCTGGTTAGTTAAAAGCGGGGAGCAGGTTATTTTGCTTCGCCATTTTTAAATGTGGACAAAGCCCGCCTTAGAGAAGATTGTTCCAGGTTTAAAATTTGTAGGAAGTTAAGTTAAAAAACGTCGATTCCGATTAGATGGAATCGACGTTTTTTTTATATGAGGGGAGAAAAGAATGTCGGTAAAAGCCAGGAAAGTGCTTTTGATCGGTTGGGATGCGGCGGACTGGAAGGTTATTAAGCCTCTGGTTGATGAAGGCAAAATGCCGCATTTGCAGAAGTTGATCGATAATGGGGTTATGGGCAATCTGGCAACTTTGCGACCTGAGCTCTCGCCGATGTTGTGGACCTCGATTGCGACCGGTAAACGACCCTATAAACATGGGGTTTTAGGCTTTACCGAACCCGATCCCGAAGGTCAGGGGGTGCGGCCGGTCTCCAGTCTCTCGCGCCGGGGTAAGGCGATCTGGAATATTCTTAACCAGCAGGGTTTGAAATCGGTGGTTGTCGGCTGGTGGCCCTCACATCCGGTGGAGCCGATTAACGGGGTTATGGTAAGTAACCACTATCAACGGGCCGTGGCTCCGTTCGATAAACCCTGGCCGATGGCGGGCGGAACGGTTCATCCTAACCGTTTGACCGGCAATCTTGCGGCTTTGCGCACCCATCCACAGGAACTTGATCCCGGCCTGATCTCGCTTTTTTTACCCCGCCTGCATGAGATTGATCAGGAAAAAAACAAACGGGTTGAGGGGCTGGCCAAAATTATTGCTGATGCGACAACTATCAAAAATGCGATGTGCGCGATTTTAAAGCATGAACCCTGGGATTTCGGGGCGGTCTATTTCGATGCCATAGATCACTTTTGTCACGGTTTTATGGATTTTCATCCGCCGCGCTTAAAATGGGTCAAGGAAGAGGATTATGAACTTTACAAGGAGATTGTCAGCAGCGGTTACCGTCTGCATGATATCTATCTTGGGGCCTTGCTTGAGGCGGCCGGTGATGAGGTTACGACAATTATAATCTCCGATCACGGTTTTCATTCCGATCATCTGCGGCCTGCCCGGCTGCCGAAGGAGCCCGCCGGGCCCGCAGCCCAGCATCGGCCTTACGGTATTTTTCTGGCGCATGGGCCGGGAATAAAAAAGGATGAACTGATTTATGGGGCATCATTGCTCGATATCTGTCCGACAATTTTAAGTCTTTACGATTTGCCGATTGGAGAGGATATGGACGGCAAACCGTTGGTTAATATTTTTTCAGACACCCCAACCCTTAAAACGGTTCCCGGTTGGGATAGTATCAAGGGGCCTCACGGTGACGGCTGTCATTTAGAATCGATGCGTCTCGATCCGGCCGTCGCCCGGGAGGCGGTGCAGCAGTTGGTCGATCTTGGTTATATCGAAGAGCCTGATGCTAATAAAGAGAGAGCGGCCGAGAATGCGATTCGCGAGATGCGCTATAATGAAGCCCGTTCCTATATGGATGCGGGTTTGCATATTGAGGCCTTGCCTATACTCGAAGAGTTGTTGGAAAAGTGGCCGTTTGAGTATCGTTTCGGCATTCAAATGGCCTTTTGTCATCTCGCCCTGGATCGTCCCCGGGATGCCCGGCCGGGGTTGGAAAAAATTCTTGAACGGCGGCGGAAACGGGCGCTGGAGGCTCGCGCTGAAATTGAAGAGTTTCGGAAAAAGCATGCTGATGCCATGCAGGACGGATCGCTGGGCAAAGAGCAGTGGCAGGAGTGGCGCAACCTGGTCAGTGATGCTAATCAGAATCCCTATGCGGTTGAATTTTTGCTGGCGACTATGCTTTTGGCCGAGGGTGATGAGCCGGCGGCCCTTAAACATCTTAAAAATGCCCAAAAGGCGGATCCGGGGCAACCGATACTTTATCTCAAATTGGGCGAAGTTCATGAAAAAATGAAACGTTTTTCGGCGGCGGAGAAGGCCTACGGTAAGGCCCTCGAATTGGATCATGAGGTGCCCGAAGCGCTTCTTGGTTTAAGCCGCACCGCGTTGGCAGGCAAAAAAAACCAGGCTGCGGCCCACTTTGCTCTTGATGCGATGGCTTTACGTTTTCATCAACCTGAAGCCCACTACCTGTTGGGTTGGGCCTTGCATCGTCTTAACGAAATACCGCGTGCAGTGCAGGCTTTAAAAACCGCAGTCGCCCAAAATCCGAATTATCCGCAAGCCTATCGCCGCCTGGCCTATATTTATAGAAAAAGATTGCATCTTATACCGGAGGCCGAAGCTTGTCGCCTGCAGGCCAAAGAGGCGCGGCAGCGTTTACGGGATTTAAAGAGTGGCAAAATTAGTGGTAAAGTTAATGATAGTGAAGGCATGGCGGTCAGGGCATTGGCGGCGCGGAGTTCGGATCAGGAGATATCCGGGGCCGAAAAGTTCTCTCCCGAACCGTTTGTGCCGGAGAAAACTATTCTTATTGTCAGCGGGTTGCCGCGTTCAGGTACTTCGATGATGATGCAGATGTTGGCCGCCGGCGGCCGGGCTGCGTTGGTCGATGATCACCGGCCGGCAGATGACGATAACCCAAAAGGCTATTTCGAGTTTATCAAAGCCCGCAAACTCCGTCAGGATGATTCCTGGCTGCCGGATGCCTGTGGCAAAACCGTTAAGATTGTAACTCAGCTTCTCCACCATCTTCCGCCTCAGAGTGAAGATCTTAAGTATCGTGTCATCATGATGGATCGCGATGACGATGAAGTTTTGGCTTCCCAGGCCCGGATGCTGGAAAACCGTAAACGCCAGGGCGGACGCCTGCCGGATAAGGTTTTAAAAGAGACCTTCCGTAAACAGGTGGCCAGAACCAAACTTTTCCTGGCCACCCGCAAGATTCCTCTACTAGTGATCAAATATCAAGATTGTCTGGCCGACCCGTCGGCTACGGCCGCCGGAGTCAATGATTTTATTGGTCAGAGCCTGGAACCGGAAATGATGGCTGCGGCTGTGGACAAGCAACTTCATCGACAGAAGAAGCCTCTATCTATCTAGTTACTTTCCACTTTTTTCTGCGCTTTTTTGCCGGGGGCCGATTTTGCTGCCGGGTTTGGCAAAGGGTGATCTTTTTCCCCGGCGTTGGGGGCGCATCCAGTTGGTGCGCAGAGAGAAAAGGCGAGGTCTTAGTTCTGCTATCTTTTGTCGTTGAGATTCAGTCAAAAGCGCATGAACTCCGGTTTTCATGGTGATCAGATCATCAAATATTTGATTGCGAAGCGCGGTTAAAGAAGCTTTGTTCTCCTGCAGGCTCTTCTGTTCGATAGGGGTAACCGCCAGCAGTTGTTTTTCCAACTCCTGAGTGATTTTTTTTGCCTCTTTGCGTTTTCCCTGATTGGTTTTCGTGTAAGTTTCGGTTAAACCTTCAATTTTTTTCTGCTGTTCTTTGGTTAACTCAATCTTTTTAATGAACTCCTGGTTTTGCCACCAGGGAGTGAAACTCTTGGCGGCATTTTTTTTCGAAACCGTGGTTGACTCACTTGTGTCGGCCTCAGCCGCTACCCCGACCGCACTCATGAATGCCAGAATAAAGACCAATACGATTAATTTACAAACGATTTTTTTCATTGCTTCTCCTTTTAATTGGGGTCAGGGTAAAATTAAACAGAGTTTAATTTTACCCTGACCCCAATTAAAAATTATTTAGTTTCAACTTTATAGTTGGCAACCGAATATTTACATTGCTATTTATGGTGAATTGCTCGTAAAAGGCAAGGATAAAGTGAAAGTTTTTTTTGTGTCAAAATAATTATGGTCAGGATATGTGGTTTCAACGACGATATGCGGTTTTAGGGGTTTTCTGTCTCCTTCTGTTCTCCTTTTTTGCACTTTATAGTTACGTTATAACCCCGGAACCGATTCGGGTTGAGGAGGCGTTGCAAATTGTTCCGGAAAGCCGTTGGCCGGTATTGGGGGACGATCTTGATTTGCAATCTTTGCATCTGGCACTTGAACGAAATCTTGTTTACCTGAATAAGTTGTCCGGAAAACGTACTTTTTCATATGGTTCACAGGTTGTGAGTGCCGATCAAGTGCTTGAGGCCCAGGTTGAATTGGTTGATTTTATTAAGCAAACCCCAAGTGCGCATGAGTTTGAACTATTTCTGAAAAAAAAGTTTAAACTTCTGGAGTCGGTTGAACGCCGCCGATTGCCTTGGCGGAAAAAAGAGAATCCAGTGCTTTTTACCGGCTATTATGTGCCGACCCTGCGGGGCGCCCGGCAGCCGGACGAAAATTACCGTTATCCTCTTTATAAAAAACCGGCTGATCTGATTACGGTTGATCTGGGTAAATTTGATCTGCATCGCTGGGTGCGTAATTTATGGCCGTGGCTGGCAAAACTGCCCTTTGGGCCGCGTCTTGAAGCGTTGCGTTTCCCCAGCGTGCGGGGCCGTTTGCTTGAAAGTGGTAAAGTGGTGCCTTACTATACCCGAGCCGAGATTGACTATGAGGGGAAATTGCGCGAAGATAATCTGGAGCTGGTCTGGGTCGATGATGAGGTCGATCGTTTCTTTCTCCAGATTCAGGGTTCGGGGTTAGTTCGGTTGGCTGATGGTCAGACGATGATGGTTGGTTACGCGGCGGCCAATGGACACCCTTATAGTAGTATCGGGGGTTGGCTTATACGTCAGGGTTTGATGCCGCGTGAAAAGGTTTCAATGCCCTCAATTCGGGCCTGGATCAAGGAGAACCCGGAACGAATTAAGGAAATTTTCAAGGTTAATTCAAGTTATGTCTTTTTTCGTGAATTGCCGACCCCTGAGGCCTTGGGTTGTTACAATGTGCCGATTACCGGCGGGCGCTCAATTGCCACTGATCGTAAACTTTTCCCCGGAGGGGCCTTGGCCTTGATTATAACGGAATTGCCGATATTTTCACCGGCAGGAGAACTTACCGGTTGGCGTCCCTGCCGCCGCCTGGTCTTAAATCAGGATACCGGCGGCGCGATCAAGGGGCCGCACCGGGTTGATCTCTACTGCGGCGACGATAAACCGGCCGAGCTTACAGCCGGGGTCATGAAACAACCCGGCCGACTCTTCTTCTTTATGCCGCGTTAATAGTTTATCTTTCAAGTAATGGAAAACCCATCTCTTCTCTCTGTTTGAGATAGTTTGTCGCCGAGAGCTTGGCCAGATTACGCACCCGGCCGATATAGTTGGTTCGTTCGGTGACCGAGATAGCGCCCCGGGCATCAAGTAAATTGAAGACGTGGGAGCATTTCAGGCAGCAGTCATAAAGCGGGAGGACGAAATCTTTTTCAGCCAGGCGGTTGCCCTCTTTTTCAAACATGTTGAAAAGGTTAAGCAGCATTTCGACATCAGCCTCTTCAAAATTGTATCTTGACCACTCGACTTCACTCTGGTGATGGACGTCGCCATAGAGAAATTTATCGTTCCACTTGAGATCGTAGACGTTGTCGACCCCCTGCAGATACATGGCGATTCTCTCGATGCCATAGGTTATCTCTCCCGGAATCGGTTTCAGATCAAAACCACCGACCTGTTGAAAATAGGTGAATTGAGTGATTTCCATGCCGTCGAGCCAGACCTCCCAGCCTAAACCCCAGGCCCCCAGAGTTGGTGATTCCCAATCATCTTCAACGAAACGAATATCGTGATCTAGGGGGTCGATACCCAGGGATTTCAGACTATCAAGGTAGAGATCCTGGATCTCCAGCGGTGAAGGTTTAAGAATGACCTGGTATTGGTAATAGTGTTGCAGTCGATTAGGATTTTCGCCGTAACGGCCGTCACTGGGCCGGCGTGAGGGTTCAACATAAGCAACATTGTAGGGTTCCGGTCCTAAAGAACGTAAGAAAGTTGCCGGATTAAAGGTTCCGGCTCCAACTTCAAGATCGTAGGGTTGTTGGATAATACAGCCATGATCACCCCAAAAGCGCTCCAGATTAAGAATAACATCCTGAAAATTCATTGTTTAACTCCGTGATTAGATTTAGAATAAATGTTGTTTATGGTCGGTTCAGGTTTGGCAACCGGCAGATTGTTCTCGGCGTAACGTTCCATGATTTTCAGGCTTTTGAAATTATAACCGCTGTGCCAGCGTAAGAGGGCGCGGCAGAGGCGGGCACTTTCACGTTCGACCTGAGGGGTGAAGTTTAACTTATTGCGGAGTTCATTGTCAAGTCGGTGAGCTTGATTAAGCATGTTGATGGTTCCCCGACTGACACTGAAAGATGCCGGATGCCGGGGTTGGCAGCGCTGGCAGACAAGGCCGCCGGTCTGGGGCGAAAAGTTAAAATATTTGCCTGTGTCAAGTTTACTGCCACAATCAAGGCAGGATGAAAGTTGGGGTTTAAAACCCAGTAAAGTGATTATCTGGAGTTCGAAGAGTCGAATCCGACAGTTGAAATTGCGGTTGTGCGGAACCGTTGCGAGAAACGTAAAGAGATCATTGAGCAGGTTGAAAAGTGCTTTGTTGGCTTGGCGTTCAGCGCAACATCGGTTGATTATTTCAATAAAATAGCAACCACAGAAATAGCTGCGTAAATCATCTTGAATGTTGGTGAAAGGTTCAATCAGTTGACATTCATCCATTCTGGTCAGAGCCAGAGGGTGCTTTATGAAGCCATTGAACGCGACCAGAGAGAAAAGTTCCAGAGAGCCCGGGAACCGGCGGCGGCTGCGTTTTGCCCCTTTACCGATGGTGTTGATCTTGCCGAGAGTGGCCGTGAACAGGGTGATGATCAGGTCACTTTCACCATATTCGGTCTTGTTGATTATAAAAGCATTATCTTTGACCCGAGGCATTTTTTATTCCTAAAAAACGAATTTTAGAAAAAGGGTGGCAGTGCCCATATAGATAAGGATGCCGATAATATCATTACTGGTGGTTACGAAAGGGCCTGAGGCGATGGCCGGGTCGATGTCGAGTTTATGGAAAAAGGTTGGGGCAAAAGCTCCCATGGTTGCCGCTACCGTCATCGAGGCCGACATAGCGACGGCGACAACCGCTCCAACCATCGGTTCCTGGTGCCACAAAAGGGCAACTATGCCGACCATCAGGCCGCAGGCGATACCCATTAAAATTCCAATTTTAGCTTCTCGCCAGATGACCCGGGAGATAGTGTCCATGGTTACCCGGCCGGTAGCCAGGCCGCGGACAATTATGAGAGAGGATTGAGTGCCGACGTTGCCGCCCATGCCGGTAATGACCGGAACAAACGTAACCAGAGCCAGAGTTGTTTCCAAAGTCGCTTTAAAGGCCCACATGAACCAACCGGTGGCGATGCCGCCGAGCAAAGTAATTAGAAGCCAAGGGAGGCGGATGCGGGCAATTTTCCAGATGTTGTCAGCATAGACAATCTCCATCGAATCAGTTCCCGCCATCCGGAAGATATCTTCAGTGGCTTCCTCGCGGATGACATCGATAATGTCATCTACGGTGATGATACCAACGAGAACGTCGGCGTCATCAACCACCGGAATCGCCAAAATATTGTAGCGTTCAACATGTTGGGCAACCAGCTCCTGATCGGTATGAATGTCGACTTTGACGACATTCGTGCTCATAATATCTTTTAACTGGGTCTCCGGCTGGGTGAGAATCAGTTTACGCAGGGAGACAATGCCGGTCAGACGGCCGAGGGGATCGGTAACATAGATATAGAAAACAGTTTCCGCCTCCTCTCCCCGGCGGCGAATTATTTCGATGGCTTCGGTTGCGGTGGTTGCATCTCTGAGGGCAAAAAACTCAGTTGTCATGATGCGACCGGCACTGTCTTCCGGGTAGCTCAGGAGGGTCTCGACATCCTGAGACTCGACGGTGCCGAGCTGATCGAGAATCTGGCGGGCAAATTCTTCCGGTAGCTGAGCGATGATTTCGGCCCGGTCATCATCCGACATCTCCTTGAAAACTGTCCCGAGCTGTTCTTTAGGCAGGGCTTGGATCAGCGGAACCGCAATCTCGATGTCAACTTCACTTAAGGTCTCAGCCGCCTTGGAAATATCTTTGATCTGCTTGAAAAGGGTCAGACGCATCTCTGCGTCAAGTTCACGCATGACCAGAGCAATATCGGCCGGATAGAACTTCTCTATGACCTTCTGGACGTTATGCCAGGCTTCCCGCTGGAGGAGCCGCCGGACGGTACCGGCCATCAGATTTTGGCGGTTGGGAGTTTTGTGCATTAGTGACTACTTTTGATGAATTGTGGAAAATGGCATTCTCGGACAGCTTTCTAACAGATAAACCGGAATTTGACAAGTTATTGTGCCGCTTTACTGGTAAGAAAATTACGTTTTGGAGATGAAAGAAGTCAAAAGGTTGTTTGACTGAGTAGTTTGTCAAAGTCGATATGGGGGGTAAGTTTTTCCCAGGCGTTAAATTCGGCTGGGGGATTTTCGAGGAAAGGGAGCTCTCCTAAAACGGTGACCGGGTCAAATTCAGTGAGTTGGGCAATGAATGTTTCTTCCGCTACGCCGGTTGTGGCGGTTAAGTGGTTGGCGATAATGCCGACTGGCTGGATACCTTCCCGGCGGAGTCGATCCAGGGTGAGAAGGGTATGGTTGATGGCTCCCAATGAGGTTCGGCAGACGACTATAACCGGAAGTTGCAGCTCTTTTATAAGGTCAAGGATCAAATAGTTTGGACAGAGCGGGGCCAGAAGTCCGCCGGCTCCTTCCACCAGAGTCAATCGGGAAGGTTTGATCCGGGCTCTGACAGTTTCTCTTAACTCTTTTCCCGAAAGATTAACCCCTTCCCGGCGGGCAGCCAGGAGTGGGGCCAAAGGTTCGCGGAACGTAAAAGGGACTATCTCTTCTAAGGATTCGGGTAAAAAACCAGCTCTTTTTACCAGGGCGGCATCGGAATCTCTTTCAAGATGCTCTCGGCTGCTGATGCCGCTCTCCACCGGCTTTATATAGTTGAAACTGATATGGCGTTGGTGCAGGGCATAAGCAATGGTCGAGGCGACCACGGTTTTGCCGACCCCGGTGTCCGTACCGGTAATGAAAAACCCGTTATTCAAGCGTATTTCCTTTAAGAGTTAACAATCTCTAGTTCGGGAAAGAAGTAGCCGATCTCTTCGCGAGCGGTTTCCGGGGCATCGGAGCCATGTACGGCATTTTTTTCGATGTCGGTGGCAAAACGTTTGCGCAAGGTACCGTCGGCAGCTTCGGCCGGGTTGGTGGCACCCATCAACTCCCGGTTTTTGCTGATCGCATTTTCACCGCTTAAAACCATGACGACGGCCGAACCCGAAGACATAAAATCGGTCAGGCTGTCGAAAAAAGGGCGCTCTGCGTGGACGGCATAAAAACCTTGAGCTTCACGTTTGCTCATATGAATCATTTTTAAGGCGGCGATTTTCAGGTTGTTATCGCTAAAACAGGCAATGATCTGACCAATTACCCCTTTGGCGACGGCGTCGGGCTTAATAATAGATAAAGTTTTTTCAATCATGCTATACTTCCTCTTGAATTTTTGTTAGGGTTGATGGCGTTATGGGGCCGGGAATGTCGGGGGCTGATTTACGTTATCGTCTATAATTTGTCAATCTTTATTCCTGATTGGAGCAAGATGTTTAAATTTTCTCTGGAAACAGTTTTGAAACATCGACATGTTCGCGAAGAGAATGCGGCCCGGGCGCTGGCTGAAGTTGCTGAGCGCTTGCTGCAGGTGCAAGATAGGCTTAAACATTTGCAGGCTTTGCAGGGAGAGGTGTCGCTTGACAGTCAGACGGCTCTGGAGAGGGGGGTGCCGGTTGCGGAAATGGAGCTGGCTCGCTTTCGTGAAGTCAAATTGATGCATGAGGTCGATGCGGCCCGGCGCCTTGTGGAAGATACCGCGAAGGAGAGATCGATAAAAGGAGAGGAACTTCTTGTTTGTGTTAAGGAGCGCCGCTTGTTGGAACGGGTTCGGGAAAAGCATTTTCAGGCCTATAAACAGGAGAGTGAAAAACTTGAACTTCGCAGTCTTGATGAAATTGCAGTTATACGTGCGGCCCGCCGGAAAAAATAACTACCAACCTCATAGCTCGGCAATCTTTTCCTTAACCTTACTTTTTCCCTTTCTATAGCTCCTTTTTGCCTTGTTGAAGCTCTTGACCAAATAGTTTGAAAAAATAAGAGTCGTTTGCGCACTTATGTAATAGTCTTTAATTTCAGATGTTTACATGTCTGTGTGAAGCTTTTTAACGGGCAGATAAAATCCTTTTATGAGCTTGGTATTATAGTTGCTTTTTAGTTTGATGTCAGCTCAAATTCAGGTTGTTTTTTCCTGTGCCGGGTAAATTTTTGTAATGTTTAGTAATGGTTGTTTTGTGATGAAAAGAGAGATATCATTGTCTGCGGGGCGGGTTTTCCATCTTATAAAGCAAACAAAAATATTGTTGTTGCTCTCTATAATAATTGTGTCGGTGGTGATTTCGATGCCTCTGATGGCGGAAGAGGACGGCCGACATGAAAGTTTGCTCGATTTAGCGGCACTTTTAAAAGAGAAAGAGGCGACGCTTAACAGTCGTGAGGCCGCTCTGGATGAAAAAAAAATACGTATCGAAATATTGCAAAAAGAGCTTCGGACCCAGGAGCTCGAAATGCAGGAAATTCGGGTTTCAGTTGAAAAAATTCTGGACGAGTTCAAATCTTTGAAAGAAGAGGATCTCAGCCGCTTGGTTGAAGTCTATACGGCCATGAAACCGGCTGCGGCCGCTCCTTTGTTAAGTGAACTGGAGTTAAAATACGCAGTTGAGGTGATATTGCGGATGCCTCCTAAAAAATCAGCAAAACTTTTGAGTGCAGTCGAAGCGGAACGGGCGATTGCAATTTCGCGGGCTATAACTGAGCTTAAACATGAAGAATGATGGCGTCGTAAAAAGTTCCGATATCCTGCGTTGTTGTGTTTTTCCAGACACTCGACATACTACATGTATGGTCTCGCGCCTGGAAAACCACAACATCTTGTCTATCGAAATTTTTACTTAGCCATCCAGTGACTTTTTGCGAGTTCATGAAGAATAAAGTTAGCAAAATTTTGCTTAAGTGTGGATAGGCAGTATATAATCTGAGGTGCAGTTGTGGTAAATATTGAATTAGCATTGTTAGCCGGGCCGAGTTCAGGGAAGAATCAAGGTCGAGAGGGAGAGCTTCGATCCGACAAAACACCCGAAGGCGGATTCGCCGGGGTTCTCGCCGGGCAGGAAGAGAGAACTGAGGTTGATGCGGAAAATAACCCTGTTGCACCGGTTAATCAGGATGGAAAACAGGCAGCTAAGGTCGAATCCGAAAAGAGAGATGAAAATGGTGAACAGAGCCAGGTCGGCAAAGATGATTCTGAAGATGAAAGTGCTGAAATTGATGTAGAGAGTCTTTTTCAGGGTTTAGCGTTTAAGGAAGTACCATCTGAAGAAGCTGTGATTGAAGAAATATCTTTTGCCGAGAAACTTTCTCAAGTTGTTGAAGCTGAAGGTGCCGGCCCGGGGAGAGAGAATTCTGATCGCCGGTCTCTTTTGACGGGGGGGCAAGTCGGTAATGATAAAGTTTCGGATCTGTTTGCTGCAGATCCGGTTGCCGGGGAGCATGCCGGAGTAGTTGAAGGCAATTTCAGGTCTGAAGTAGAAGAGCCGGCGTTGGCAGGAGAAGGTTCTGTATTTGACGAAAAAGAACAACTGTTTGTGGGGGCTGAAGGTGAAGCCGCAGCTGTAAAAGGTAGTGAAAATTTTCCGCCGATTGATTCCGTTGGTAGTTTGGCAGCAGGCGAAGCTCGGACAGAGAATGAAAAAGGAATAAAACATTCCGCCGGTCACGACTTTATCAATGATTTGACTCAAAAGAGCGAATCCTCAGAAATTTTAAGTGACGAATCGAGCCTTATCTCTTCTGCAAAAGAGGTGGTTTCTGAGCTCGAGTTAGAGGCTGATCCGGAATCTGTTCAGGCAAAGGCTTCCGTTGTAAACTCTAACGAAGTGAAACAAGATCAAAGTCAGGGGGAGATTCATCAGCCGCCGGTTATCAACGTTGCCGATTCATCCGGGTTAACTGTTAACCAATCGCAAAAATATGGTTTAGAGCCTCAGTTGGAGGTTCCATCTTCCAAAAGTAATGTTTCTGCGAACGGTAGCGCTGCTATCGATATTCCTGAAGATGTTCAGATCCGGATTAATAATGAGTTGAGTGGCACTGTTGCCGGAGCCAAACCGGAAAACCGGGGTGTTCGCTTTGGTCGAGGACGTCGTGATCTATCTTTATCCGGAAGTGAAGCAGGCACTGCTCATCTCCAGGGGCGGGCACGGGAAAGCCAGTCAATATTCGCTCAGGGCGAACAAAATATGATGAATTATTCTGACGCAAAGACCGATACAGGTGCAGGCGTCGGTGAAAAGCTCTCTTTTTCAGAAGCAAATAAGAATGTTTTTGCTGAACATTTTAGTTCGTCGACAGCGACCCCGGCTGGAGCAAAAGAGAAATCGGATCTCGGCCATACTTTTTCCCAGACGGATGAAGTGGTCATTGGTAATCTCGAAACCGGAAAAACTGGTTTGGTGAAAAATAGTGGGGATATTTTTTCAGTCAGGCCGTTGCCGGTCAGCGATGAGAATCTTCTTGATCAAATCCAGAATAATTTGACCCGTCAGGTTAAAGGTCGGCAGACGGTTACAATCAAACTACAGCCTGAAAGTATGGGTAAGATTGATGTTAAATTGGTGTTGAGAGATCAGCAATTAGTTGCCACTTTCATGGTTGAACAGGCTGACGTAAAAGATGCAATGCTGCGTAAGATGGATAGTTTACGTGATGGTTTGGCCCAACGTGGTATCGACGTGAAAGATATTGATATTAAAGTGACTCCGCCAAAACCGGGGGATGGGCCATCGGTTACGGTTGGCGACCAGCATCAGGATAGCGCTGGTGCCTGGCGGCAATCTCAGCGAGATGGTTTTGCGCGTTCCGATTCCGGTTTTGCGAGGTCGGCCGATGGCGATATTGGGGGTGAAGACTCTGTCGAGGTATCTGAAAACCTGCCACAAGAGATCGCTTCGGCATTGGCCAGTGGTGAGATTCCGGGTTCTTTACATATAACGGCATAGGAAATAGTAGTTTATAATATAGAGGTAATAGTTATGACAATGTTTAATTCTACCGTTGGTATAGTCGAAGGCGCTAGTTACAGCGATCCTTTTGCGACTAAGGTGCCAAGTAAAGATGATATCAGCAAGGATGCTTTTTTACTGCTTTTGGTTGAGCAACTTAAAAATCAGGATCCGCTGGAGCCGATGGATGGAACTGACTTTACGGCGCAGCTTGCACAATTCAGCTCTTTGGAACAGCAGACTTCGATTAATGATAATCTTGCGCTTTTACAGGACTATTCGGCAACATTGAATCGTTTGAGTGCACTTGATATGATCGGTAAAGCGGTTGAGTTTGATGGTGGGGGAGTCGGTTCGGTGATGGTTAATGGCGATGGGCAGCCTATATCGTTGAATTTTGAATTGGTTGATAACGCGCAAGATGTGGTGATCGATATCTATAATGATGCAGGTGGTCGGGTCGCAACGTTGGAACTCGGATATTATGATTTGGGCCCGCAAAATTTCAACTGGAATGGTAAGGATGCCGATGGCAATGCCTTTCCGCAAGGTAGGTATACTTTTGATGTAGTCGCACGGGACGAGTTGAACCAGCTTGTGGCCACGACAGTCAACGGTGGGGGCGAGGTGCAGGGCGTTGAGACCGATCCTAAAAATGGCAATACCGTGCTCGTGTTGGCTGATGGCACTCGGGTCGGGATTGATCAGGTTGTAAGTGTGAAAGCGGTTAGCTGAAGATAACGTTATAAAAAAATAGTAATTTTAAAATTAAATTAATTCAACTTAATCCAAAAGAAGGAGGCGGTTATGGCTCTTACATCTCTTTATGCCGGAATCAGCGGCTTGAATGTCAATAGTGATGCAATTTCTCTGATTGGTAATAATATTGCC
>JAYEGS010000162.1:0-3178 GCA_034659215.1 Pseudomonadota bacterium
CTCGTAAGTTATTGTTTTTACAGCTAAACAGTACCACAAACGGGATTGGATTGCAACAAGAAAATAATAATTTATTTAATTTTTTCAATAGGTTAGAGACTTGCTACTTTTTACGAGTCCATCAAATATCGGAAAATAGTGTTTTTGTAAAGGGAAAAATGAGGGGGAAAACCCTGAAAAAACACGGTTAAAAGTTGTGATCTCGGATAATCTCTCGCTGATTGTTATTCGCAACTGTCGGCATTGGTACCAGCATAATAGGTGCCACCGGTTTTCTGATTACTAAATAAGGTAAAGGCGGCTATGCCGTTAGATGAATCTATCTCCACTCTTCCTGTCAGTGGAATTTTGTCACTGAAAAGCGTTGATAATAGATACTTCCCACTGCCAAGGGCTGGGATTATGTGATTTTGCGCTCCCTGTTCAACTCCTGTTTGGTCAAAATATCTCAGAACTACAGAAGTAACTTTGTTATTGGGGTTGCAAATTAAAATTGTCGTATCCCATGTGTCATCTTGGGCGATATGGGGAATAACTAAACAGGATGATAATTCTGCTGTAAATGGAATGTCCAGCATTAATGACGGGGCATCATTATTCCCCAGAAAAGCCAAACCGGAGACCGGCCGGTGTGCATCAATCCGTACCCAACCGTTATTATTGATTTGTGCAGCCAAGGGAAACGCAAGTTGACCGTATGCCGGAATAGTTTTATTCTCGGCTGCTAACGGGTTACCATTGCTATCATAAACGGTTACCAGTAACTGAGTTGAGTAACCTTGGTGACGGTCAGCCAATCCCAGGCCAGTCCAATAGTTGTCAGCAGAAGAATAATAGGGCAAATAGTAGGTGTAATTGTAGGGTGGAGGCTGTATATACAGATATCCCTGACCTTCATATTTATCAGACCATGTCTCGGCTACTTCTGATAACGGGGCAAAGACAACTTTCCCCTCGGCTTCATAGGCTTTTAGATCGTCTAACACCGAGACCAGCAAATCATGCATCTCAGGTACTTTTCCCTGCGCGATAAAGATGCTTGCGGTCAGCATGCGACCCGGTTCAGTTTCGCCATTTTCAGATTTTGCAATCAGCTTTAAAATTCCATCTATATCATTTACGTATTTACCGATACACGGGAGCGGAGCCTGATCATCATGTTCGTAGAAATGATAAGCATCTTTAGGCCGCCAGACTCCGGCGGCTGCGGTGTCATTGATGTGGTTTGCGGAACCTCCACCCCACAACCATTGAGCCTGCCATGTGAAATCAAAATGGTTAGCGGAAACGGGCTGGGTCAGATAATCATATTTGCTGTCTTTGGGCGGTTCCACTATCATCCCGCCAACAATATTGCCAGGGTCGACGCCCAAATCATGGATCATATATGCTACATCAGCATAGTTGTAGCCATGTTCATGCGCATGAGGGTTGACTTCATGACCCAAATCTTCAACCAGATATTTTAGAATATTTTTCCCATTGCTTACAAGCCGCATCTGATCATTTTCAAATAGGTTGATGGCTTGCATGAAAGTCCAGTCCGGTTGAAGATTGAGTTTTATTTTATTCTCATGAAGAAATTCAGCTAAGGCAAGAAGATCACCTCTTTGTCTTAAAAAATATGGCGCGGTCAGAATGAAACTCTCTTCGTAATGTAAAACAATGCTTACATAAACCGGCTCAGTCCCCTTTTTAGCAAGATCCTCACTTTCGAAGGCTGACGCTCTCTTGTAAAAAGTTGGTGTCAAAAGAGCAGCCATCAAGAAACTAACAATAATCACAAAGACAATTTTTTTCATGATCATTTTCCATATAGATTAAAGTAGTTTGATACGGGAGGAGATGTAACCTTTATTGATTTACCATTCTTACCATCCATCAAAAGTATTGCAAAAATAATAACAAAATTGAAGGAAGTGGTTTACGATGTTAGGGGTGGGAATCATTGTGAAAATCAGGGTAGAGCTTTTTCATGCACTCAGGACAAATGGTGTGAGTAAACTGAGCGTCGGTTTTTTTTGTTAAAAAAGCCTCAATTTGTGACCAGCTCTTCTGGTCTTTGGGGTTGGCATCATCAACCCTTATTTTTTTGCAGCTGGCACATATAGGCAAAAAACCTTCTAGAGTTTTAATTGTGCTCAGGGCGTTTTCCAGCTCATCAATTTTTCTTTTCAGTAGTTTTTCGTTATTGTCGAGAGCGATAATCATGGTGTTGAAAGCTTCGGAAAATTCACCCATAAAATCAACTCGCTGGTCATAGTCGCCTTTCGCTACCTGTTTTGCCTGCCAAGTGAGATGGCGCAGACGAGAATGCAGCTCTTTGAAAGGTGAGCCCAGAAAGTTTTTTGGTTGCATACTTACCTCATGTAAATCTCCTCTAGACAACGGGACAATGAATTCATGGGTCTCATGCATGAATCCAAAAAGTTGATTCAACATATTTGCAAGTTTACGTTGTTCTTCATTGGCAATCGTTTCGGTCTCTATTTTGGCCGGAATTTTACCTTGCAGAAGAGTGGCTAACTTTTCAATGGCTTCTTCAATCATTCAACTTTCCTCAAGCAAACTGACCCTGAACCGGCAAACCCGGTCACCGCTGGCCCAACAGTCAATCTCTTTTGCGGAAAATAGTTTTCCGGTGTAAGCTTGAAAAATTCCGGCAATAAAACCTTCATCATATTGACAGACCACTTCATCAGTTGTCGGTAGGCCGGAACAGTCGAGATCTTCAGCTATTGTCAATGTAAATCTCATATTCTCCAAGTCAGCTATTTCCACACGAAGAATGCCGATGGCCAGTTCTTTGAGCACCTGCTGCAGTTGAGCGACAAACTCGTTAAATTCGAGATCCCGGTTAAGCATGTTTTCGCAAAATTGGGCTCCGGCAAGCTTGCCTGCTTTAATAATTATCTCGTTTGCTTTATCCACCCCGAGCTCGGTAATCATTACGTCCCGCCAGGTATACTGGAGTAAACGATAGGTCAGAAGTGGAATTTTCTGGCCCAGATTAGGCCTTCCCAGGTCAAGATCGCCTAAATCATTCCAAGTAAACTTGTTATAATCTCGTTCTTCGTTAAACATGAATTTTCTCCTTGTCATTTAACGTTTTTAGAAAGCGATCAACTTCTGGATTGCTTCATCAAGCCCTTCTAAAGAGAGGTGGAACATGGGGAAG
>JAYEGS010000163.1:0-3174 GCA_034659215.1 Pseudomonadota bacterium
GAAGCTTATTTCTTGTCGCTTGGGGAAAAAGTATGCAAAAATCTGGATCAGGTCGGCTACTGCCTCTGCGAAGGCGAGATCATGGCAATGAACCCAAAATGGTGCCGGCCCCTCTCCTCGTGGAAAGATTATTTCCATAACTGGATAAGCGAAGCCACAGCGCAAAACTTACTGGATATCAGGATTTTCTTTGATTTCAGAAATCTCTATGGAACAGGTCGACTTACCGAAGAGTTGCGGCAACATATTGACAACCTGATGCAAAAAAACCCGCTTTTTTTCATCGCTTTTGCCCAAGATGCCCTGCAGTATAAGCCACCCATAGATTTTTTCGGCAAAATTGTCGTCGGCTCATCGGATGAAAAGCCGGAAGCTTTTAATATCAAGAATGCTATGAAACTACTCTTAAATTTCGCCAGAATCTACTCTCTTGAATATAATGTTAGAGAAACCAATTCCCTTTTACGAATAAAAAAACTTTATGAACTCGGAGCCATCAAAAAAAACACCTATAAAGAAACAACCGAGGTTTACAACTATCTAATGCAGAGCCGGTTAAAACATCAGATAATAATGATGGACAGCAACTTACCTCCGGATAATTTCATTGACCCTAAAAGCCTAACCGATATTGAGTTGGCAATGCTGAAGAGGGCCCTTTCCCACCTGACTGAAATTCAGGCAAAAATCAGTTCTCATTTCAAAGTAAACAGATAAACAAAACAGCAGATAATAGGGGGTCAACGAACTAATTCCATGATTCTTCTTATTAATCATCCTGCAACACTTTTTCCAACTCAACCCCGTCGACGATCTCCTCTTTAATGAGGATTGCAGCCAGTCTTTTGACTTTAGCCCAGTGCTGTTTAATCAAGCTTTCGGCCTTTTCCCCGGCCTCCTTAAGCCATTGCCCGACCCGCACCTCGACGGCGGCTGAAAAAAGCTCCGGATTTACATTTTGAATCAGGGTCTCGGCATGGACAAAGCCGATCTCCTCATCCATACCGAGGCAGGCGATAGCCGTATAGGCCTGCTGTGTCGCCGCTTCGAGATCATTCGCTGCCCCGCTATCGACCCCCGAACTGCCAAACTGTTTGACACTGGCCAGGCGACCGGCCAACAGAACACAGATATTGTTGAAAATCTCTTCCCGAGAGGCATTACCGGGAAACTCCTCCATGGTGTAGGAGATAAAACCGAGGATATTGAGACGAGGCGCAATCGTGACCTGCTCAATCTTGACATCCGGGAGCAGGAGATGGGAGAGAACGGCGTGCCCGGCTTCATGATAGGCGGTAATTTTAATATCCTCTTCAAGATTTCTGATACGCTTCTTTTCGAGTTTGTAACCGTACTTGATGATATTTATCTGTTCAATCAGGATCTCCTCGGTAATCAAATCAAGACCGTTACGAATAACATTAAGCGCCGCCTCCTTACCGATCCGTTGCAGATCACGACCGTTCATCCCGGTTATATAGCGCACTACCCTTTCAACATTGATTTTGCCGTCATTAGGTTTTTCCAGGATCTTCGTAATAAAAAAACGTCGGGCTTCGCGATCCAGCTCCGGCACTTCGACAAAAGTATCAATGCGCCCCGGAGCGATGAGCCGGGGGCTGACATCCTCCCTTTTCAGGGCCGTGGCAATCGTAAAAACGTAATCCGGAAGATCGGCTGAGAGAGCATCCAACTCGAAAAGCAGTTGTTCATCCGGCATCGTGGCATAAACCCCTTCAATTAAGCCTTTGATATCAACCCCATCAAGAAAAACGATGCTGGGAGCAAATTCACGGGCTTTCTGATAGGCTTTTCTGATGTAATCAGGATCAAACAGGTCACTGCGAGTGAGATAAATATAGGGGCGCTGGGCCTCCCGGGCAAAAGCCTTGCCGAACATCGTCTTACCAACCCCGGTCGGACCGTACATCAACATCCCCTTGGGCATATCGATAGCGAATTTTTTGACCAGTTCGGGTCTTTGCAGGATGGTAATAATCTGCTTCAACTTCTTCTTCGTGGCCCGGTTACCGGCAATATCATTAAAACCGAGTTGGGAAAACTCAATCGTGGGCTGGCGTTCACGTAGAAAATCCCTTACCGGCGGCAAGCGCTTTCGGGTAACCCGGTTGATTGTACAAGTCAGCTTTTTAGCGCGCCAGCTCTCCTGCCAGCTCAACTCGACGGTTTCGTTCTGCTTGAACAGGTTCTGCAGCAAAGACTCCCTCTCCGGCTCAAGTTTGGCGAGAAAGTCAGCCGCTCTTTTCGAGAGCCGGCAAACTACTTCATCAGGATATTTGTGCTGCTCACTGATAAAACGGGTTACCCGCCCGAGAAAGAGATCTGGCAACTTCTTTTTCACCTGTTTGATATTGATAACCGGAGCAAAGGAGAGGGTCAACAGGGTGACAATCTTCTCGAAATCTTCATATTTGAAAGCAACCGCACTTTTTTCGGTAAAATGATTGGAATAGTTGCCTAAACATTCCATGCCGATACGCACTATAGAAGTAAGACTCAGCCGATTAAAGAGGATAATGGAATTGCGCGCCATGACCGCCAACAGCTTCGGAGCAATAGCGTTCTGGACAACCTCGTAAACCACCTTCCGCTCCCGGGAAACAGCCTCCATAACCTGCGCCTGAGCCCGGGATCGATCCCCTTTAAGATCGTCCAGAAACTCCTGATCCTGATAGAGGGCCACACCCAGGTTGGAGGTGAAGATGGCGATAATCCCACTGCAATCGATACCACTGTCGGACTCCGGGCTGGTCAGCAGGTTTAAAAGTGCCAACTGTAAGAGGTTGTCGGCCTTTTCGATAGCGTCAAAAAGAATAATCGATTTCGGATGATTTTTGATAAACTCGGTCAGTTCCCCATCCGGGCCGGATTCGGCCTGAAGTCTTTGGCCGATCAGCAAACCGGCAGTCTCCGGATCACTGTACTGCTCCATATCAAAGAGCCTGATTTCGCTATACTCATCCAGACAGGAGGTCAAAGAAGTGGCCAGGTAAGTTTTGCCGACGGCCGGAGGCCCGAAAAAGGTCATAATCGCCCGGGGAGGATTTTCAACCGGTTGGTAAGACATATGAATAAAAGCATCCACAACCTCGTCAACCGCCTCTTCCTGATCAAAGATGATCTCATTGAGGTTGTTTCTCAAAGCCTCAAACT
>JAYEGS010000164.1:0-3161 GCA_034659215.1 Pseudomonadota bacterium
CGGCCCGGGCCGCCAGGCGCCGCGGTTCCAGCATCAAGATCTTTAAACCTGCAAGCCAAGGCTCATCTCGTAACAGTAACGGCAGCAATGTCGTTTTCCCGGAACCCGGCGGTGCCTGCAACACCACCTGCTGACCAGCTTGTAATGTTTGGCGGAGTTTGGGCAATAAATTCAGAACCGCCAAGTTCTTGACATCATCACGATCGAGAAAATTGTTATCTTTTTGAACCATTAAACTACTGCCTTGTCAAAGCCCGATAGATACGCGGCAATTTGTCGGGCAGTTGTTTGACGTCGGCGATGACGGTGTGATGAACGTCGCCGTAGAGATTATCGAGATGGGGTGAATTGACGGCGTTAATGGTAATCGCATGGACGTGAATAAATGAGCTCCGGCTTTCTCGAATCGCACTGCGACTGTCGGCAATCGCATATTCGTTACTGTAATCCTGATCGTTAGGCAGACCGTCACTTAAAATAATCATCAATTTGACCCGGGCCGGATACTCTTTAAGCTCTTTGGCGGCGTGACGGATGGCGGGCCCCATGCGGGTGTTCTTTTCCGGCCTGACCCCGCCGATGCGTCCTTTAACCTCATCATTTAAAGGTTCGGCAAAGGTTTTGAGATAGAAAAATTCAGCTGCCAGGCGGCCGGAACCGGAAAAACCGGCCAGCGCGTAAGCATCACCAACCCGTTCCAGAGCCTCGCAAAAAAGAACCAGAGCCTCCTTTTCGACCGCGAGGATACTCTTACCCCCACCATCAAGCACCGCTTTGCGGGTCGAACTGGAGAGATCAACCAAAACAAAGAGCGCAACATCACGATCAACCTTTAAACGTTTGCGGTAGAGGCGCTCATCCGGTGTAACCCGCATTTTTCGGTCAATCGCATACTCCAAAAGCGCATCGTAATCAAAAGCATCCCCTTCCGGCCAGTGGCGCAGAATCTGGATGGCTTCAGGCCGGATCAACTCAAAATTACGCCGAATCCGACGAATCAGACCGCCGTGGTCAGCAATCGCCTCCTGATAGAAAGCGTCGTCACCGCCAACCCGGCGATGTTCGAGAAGTTTAACATGGTTGCGCAAGTAATCATTAAGGCGATAGTCCCACTCATCATACCAGAACGTCGGCACCTGCTCATCCTGATCTAAAACCGCACCGGCGGCCGCACCTTTGGGCAAGAGATCAGACAAATCAAATCCCGGCGGCAGTTTGAGCATCTGCTTGCCGCTCCGGTCACGCAACTTGCCGGAACGTTCAAGTAATTGCCGTAAAAGTTCGGGTGTCAGTTGCAAGCTCTGATCGCGCAAAATATCTTTGAGCTCACTTTTATCAACTCCAACCCCCTTCTCGGCCAGCTCCTCGCGCCAAACATGAGCTTTTTTTTCGTTCTCCTGATAGGCCAGATAGACCAGATCAAAACGCAGACGCCGTCCGAAAGGAAATCTGAAAACAGTAAAACCTTCATCTGCCGCCAACGAGTCGGCGACCCGATCATAGACATTTGCGACCCAATCGGCAACCTCAGCAACCGTCGCCTCTGCATTTTGCAAGGGTACGGCTGCGGCCATCAGTTCATCTGCCAAAGCCAATAAATTCGGTGCAAGGAGGGCACTGTCCGGCTTAACCTTTTCGCCCAAAACCAACGACCGATAGAGATACCGGGCCAAGCACTCCCCGGCTGGAGCCTGCGGCGCAACTGCGGCCAAGTCTCCGTTCACAACTTTGATGCGCCGGGCGAAACCGGGATAGTAGAGTTCTAAAAAGTAACGAAGCCGGGCAAATTCGGCCAAATTAAAAAGTTTTTCCGCCAGTTCAGGCTTGGGAAAGAGAGCGAAAAAAGCGTAGTAATCGGAAAAAGCAAACGCCGCCGTCGCCGAAGGAGTAGCAGTTACAGCAGCAGCCGCATCAGCACCAATCTCCGGAAGCCGGCCCCACAAACGTTGCCAGCGGCCAAAATCAAAAGCAAAACTTTGCGCCTCAATCGCGGCTAGTTCAAGACCGGCAAAAAGTCGATAAAAGTTTTTATTCTCCTCTGTATCCTTACCCAACTCCATCTCGGCAGGCAGAAAAATCTTGCGCCCATCCGTACAACAAACCACTTCGCTGACCAGCGGACTGCGGGGAATTTCACTTAAAGGCCGCACCGCCAAAGCCCGCCCGCCACGAGCCTGAAGATAACGCTGTAAAGATACGAGTTGCGAGCTCAACGTTGCCATGGTCTGCATTTGACGATAAAGCTCGCGGCCGGAAATTGCCTCAAGCCCCAGGAAACGACTACGCCGCTCTCCCTGATCGTCACCTTTTAAAGCGGCATCGACAAAACTTGTCAGATGCGGCTCTTTAAGAAAACGCAAACCCCGCTCCAAACCGCGCAAAAAAGAGCGCCCTAACTGCCAATCGAGATCAACCACCCGTAACAATTGACCAGTTTGCCAAACCCGTTTCGAATCCGCCATGACCTTGATCCCGGTGACCAGATGCTCAACCAGACGAATCAGCTTCTTCTCTTCAATCCCCTGCTTGAGAGCGGCAACAATCATTTTAGCGTAAGTCGTTGCAACAACTGCGCCGTCGACCTCAAGCAGTGCCAACAGACCATTGGTCACTTGCCCCAGAGGATAAGGCCCCCAAGGCCCCAAGTCATGAAAAAGGCGACAACTATAGTCATAAAGTAACGGCTCACCGGCAGCGCAGATGGCAACAAACTTTTCCGCCGCCGAACGGGCCAAAACCGACGTAATCACCCCGGCGGCATCGACGGCCGCAACATAGTTTTCCAAACCCCGATCATCGACCTGCGGCAACAGAACACAACACCCATCAATTAACAGTTGGGCAACCTCGACATGACGCTTAAACCAGCTTTCCGCCACAACCACCAGCCGCTCAATGGCAGCCGTCCCCGGCGGCGACTGGCAGCAATTGAGCTTTTGCAAAAGCTTTTCACCCAATTCGGCATCACATTGAAAAAGAGGGTCAAGCAGTGCGAGGTAAATGGTATGGTTATCGTGAGTCATGGATAAATAATAATAATCTAAACAAGGTGAACTCGTAAAAAGTCACGGGATGGCTAAGTTAAAATTTCGATAGACAAGTTGTTGTGGTTTCCCCGGCGCGAGACCCTACATGCAGTATGTGGCGTGTCGGGGAAACCC
>JAYEGS010000165.1:0-8248 GCA_034659215.1 Pseudomonadota bacterium
TTCAGGCTTTCGAGCTCACCGATAAGGATGGTTCGGGTCTCCGGGTCATAGTTGTAGTTGTCGAGAAAAACCTTAATCATTTCCGGGGCAACATTCATCTCAATCAACTTCTTTTTGTTGATTGCACGCAATTGTGTGGGTGAGTTGTCCCGTACCAGGGCTTTCATGCCTTTGGCTATTGCCGATATCCCCAGAGTATAACCGACGGGGCCGCCGACCGCCATCATGGCGGTTCTCGGTAAAATGCCGCCGGCGACGGCGGCGCTGGAGATCTGCCCGAGGCGTATAATTACCGGCTCGTAATCGGAATAGGGGTTGATCAGAAATTCAAAGGCGAATTTGCGTTTGGCGACATCGTAGCCAAGGGCGACTTTAAGGATGTTGTCCTGTTTGGGATCGCCGCTGAAGATTGAGCTCCCAAGATTGCTGATAAAACTGCCGGTTCCCTTGACGATATTTTTTGTGCTCTCAATCGGGGCGGTGACCAGATTACCGGCCAGTTTAACCGGAGCCTTAACTCCGGCTACCAGCGAATCTTTGAAAACCCCCAAACGTTCCATCTCGTTCATTTTTGCCAGAGCGTTGAGTTCATTGATGCGTGCCAGCAGTTCCGCCGTACTCTCAACAAAGATAAAGCCGTCATCGGTATCGAGCTGGTAGGTGTTGATGACGCCGTCGTTTTGCACGTTGGCGGCAATCCTATAATTACTCCCTTTAAGCAGGCTTGCCGGTAGCAGATCGGCGCTTTTAAGATTGATCGGGGTTGCTTGAAAAGGGGGAGGCGGGGCTGCCGCCAGGGCGTTCCCGCAGCAGATTAGAATCATGATAAGTGCAATAATTTGGCCTGAAATAAAAATCTTTTTACGTTGATGCATTGTAGGTCTCCTTAAGTTAAAAGAGGTTGAATTGTTATTTTGGCTTCGCCAAGCTTCGAAGGAGAGTTACCCCAAGGGCACTTCCTCGCTGTCGCTCAGGGCGCAAGCTCAGATCGGCAACCGGCTTACAGCCGGCGCCTGGAGGTCTGACCCCGCATCGAGATAGTTTGAACAAAAAAACCGCGACAAAAACTTCAATTTGCCGTCAAATCCGGTTGCCAGTCGAGCCAGCCTTTTTTTGCTTCCTGGTGCAGTTTGTAGTGCTGTTTCGGTAAAGCTCTCGATCCTTTGGCTTCGCCTTCGGGCGTCGCCATGCAGAGTCCGCCGGCAACAATTGCTTCGAGTGATTCCGTGGTGATCTTAACCCCCGAGAAGATCCCGGCCTTGACGTTTATACCGCTGCCATTCCAAAATTTGGAGTTACAGTAAACCAGTTTCTGGTAAAGGGGCGCGATATTGACATGGATTAAGACTTTTTGGGCCGTGGGTGAAAGTTTGGCTCCGGTTACCCTGCCAATTTTGATTTGCCGATAGTAGAGGGGTGAGCCCTTTTTCAATGAACCAAGTTGGTCTGATTCGAGAACAATATTTAAACCGAGGGCCGTGCTCTCCAGGGCCGGCGGCGCATTAAGGGCGACAATTTCAGAGATCGGGTCGCCGCTGCCGGGCCGTAGATTGATGTAGGCTCCGGAAAGGATGGTGTCAAGATTATTGATACCGGAGAGTGAGACTTCAGGGCTGACAAGCCAGATTACGGTGTCGGCGGTAAAAAGTTTAGCGGCCCGCTTCTCGATCATCGCCCGGCAGACAACCGCATCCATTGCTGCCGTAAATTCGACTTTCCGGACGCTGCCGATGGCAATTCCTTGATAGCGAACCTCGATTCCCCGCTTAAGTCCCTGGGAATCTGCAAATTGCATGGTAATTAGTTTTTTATCAATCTCTTGAGCTGCCTGGCGGCTGGCGTAGAGGATGTATTGGTGACCGGAGGCGGCCGCATCGCCGGGATCCGGCGTAAAAAAAGCGATGCCGCCGGCAAGAATGCTTTTTATGGATCCGGTCTTAAGCTCAATGCCGGAAGAGAGTCCTCCTTCAACTGTCATTCCGCTGATATTATGGAAAAGACTTGAGCTCTTTAACAGATGAGCATATTTTTTGGCAATAAAAACATCAATCAGGACGTTATCGCCACCCTCTTCCAGGGCAAAGCCGGTTATTTTACCGACCTCGATATGCTTGTAGAGTACCGGGGAACCGATAGAAAAATCTTTGCCGTTCGCCGTTTTGACCTGGACACTTAAACCCTGAGTCTGCAAAGCCGGAACGTTTTTAATGGCAGCCTGGTAGCTCTCGTAAACCTTGAAGCTGTAGGTTTCAGGGCGGCCCGGTTTTTTTCTTTTCGGACTTGGCGGCGTGGTAAAAGAGATGCCGCCGGTCAGCAACGTTGTTATGGTGCCGCTTTCGATTTTGACCCCGTCAAGTCCGGCATCAATCTTTAAACCGCCACTTTTCCAGAAAACCGAGTTCCTTTTTACCAGAGAGCTATATTTTTCATAAATCAGTATCCGGGCGCAGATATTTTGCCCTTCAGCGTCGAGGTCAAAACCGGTTATCTCTCCGACTTTAAAGTTGCGAAAAAGAATCGGGGCACCAATTGCAAATGACTTTGAATCTTTAGAGCGCAAGGTGAAAGTTTTGCCGGCGGGTAAAAGTTGATCGACAACCGGGGCTTTTTGCGCCACGAAATAGTCTTTATAGATACCGTCACCCGGTTCATAAGCGATATAGACACCCTTCAAAAGGGTGTCAAGATTGCGTACCCGATTGACGGAAATTTGCGGTTTAACAACCCAGAAACGGGTTCCTTCGCGTAAGATCGATTCGGCTCGGGGATCGACATTGATGTGAGCTGTAACTGTTTGTTTGTCTTCATCAAAAGTGATATCGGTAACCACTCCGGCCTTGAAACCGCGATGCAGCACTTGGGTTGTTTCGGCTATGATGCCATGGGCGCTGGGCAGTTGCAGTGTCATTTTAAGACCGAATTCAGCCTCATCGAAATCGTCATAGAGGGGGAAAACGCGGCCATTTTCGGCCGCCGGACTCAGGCTTTGGTATTTTGGCGTATAGAGGCTGATGCCGCCATAGATCAGTGCAGCCAAACTCTCCATGTGGATTTTAAAGCCTGAGAGCCCTCCTTTAAAATTAATCCCGCTGCTGTTCCAGAAGCGGGTTTTGGTTTTGATCAGATGGGCGTACTTTTCCTCAATGTGAATGTAGATAACCACCCCTTTGTCATTTTCATTAAGCCTGTATTTTTGCACTGAGCCAACCGGGATATTTTTATGGTAGACCAGGCTGTTACGCTGGATTGAGCCGAGTTCGTTAGCGGTTAATTGCAGATGAAGACCGGGAGCTCCGGGGGAGACCGGGGGTGATTCCGTAAGCCCGATAAATTTTTTGCAGAATTTTTTTGAGATGCCGCGCTGAACTTCAATGTAACTGCCGGACAACAGCGTGTCAAGACCGCTGACCCGGCCGGCGGAGACCTCCGGTTTGACGACCCAGAACTTGGTATCTTCAACTAGTCCTTCCTTGGTTTGGCGATCCATTTTCAGGAGGAGAGAGACGCTGTCGATGCCGGGGTCAACCTGGATATCGCTAACTATGCCAATTGGAATACCTTTGTAGACCACCTTGGTTTTGCCGGGCGTAATCCCTTCGGCATTGGCGAAATGGACAACAATATCGATGCCTGCATCACGATAACTCTTGTAGAGCAGCCAGCCGCCGATGATCAAGGCAACTATAGGCAAAATCCAGATCGGTGAAATCCCACGTCTCTTTTTCAGCACCGGTTTTTCCATGATTCCTCACTTCTCAACTTCTCACTTTTAATTTATATTTAAGCATCCCAAAGGAGTCGGGGGTCAAATGTGATCGCCGCAAACATGGTGCAGATGACAACCCCGACAAAATAGGGGGCTGCGGGTGCGGCCGTAATTGTGGTTATATTTTCAAAATTGACCATTACATGAAGGAGCGCGATAACAAAAATATCGAGCATCGACCAGCGGCCGATAAACTCGATTATCCGAAAAAGGATAGTTTTATGGCGGAGCCAACTGCGCCAGCGAAAGTGGATTGAGAGTAAAATCAGGATGAGGCAGATAATTTTAAAACAGGGGACCAGGATGCTGGCGGTCAGGATAACCGCCCCGATACCGTATGAGCCCTCCTGGAAAAAATAGATTATGCCATCCATAATTGTTGACAGATCCGGCGAGCCCATAAAATCAACAAGCATAATCGGTAATAAGTTGGCTGGGAAATAGAGTATCAGAGCCGCCAGCACCAGGGCCCAGCTCCGGTTCAGGCTGCCGGGCTTACGCAGGTGAATTGCGGCCCCACAGCGGGGACAGGAGGCCAAAGCCGATTTCCCGGCAGCCGGAACCAGCTTATGGCAGTCATGACAGAGGGCCAACCCCGCAGCTTTAGCGGTTGTAGACATTTAATAACTTACTCCACCGTTTTCAATCAGTTTCCAGAACTCCTCTTTATCCATCATGATCGAGGAGCCCAGGGCGGCGGCCAGAAGTCCGACAAAACAGAAAAGGCCGGCGTCGTAGTGAATGGCGGCCATGTGATGCATCTTGATGATGGTTACCAATATGCCGAGCATAAAGACCTCAAGCATGCCCCACTCATCAAGATGAATATAGCTGCGCATCAGCAGGTGGAGTGAATTATGGTAACGTTTAAATTTAAGGCTTAAAGAGACCAGGAAAAGAAGCAGCAGTTTTATCAGGGGGAAGATGACGCTGGTCAGCGCGACAATGACGGCAATAAACCGGTAGCCGGAAATCCAGGTCATAAAGACACCATCAAAGATGTTGCCGCTATTTTCGAGGCCCATCGTATTTAAGGTCATAATCGGCATGAAGATGGCGAAAGGGTAGAGCAGAAGTCCGGTTAAGGACAGGGCCAGAGTTCGATTGATTGAATTAGTTTTGGGCTCTTTGAGAGTCTCTCCGCAACGCGGACAGCAGAGTTTTTCTCCGGTGGCCACGGGAATATTTTCCAGCAGCAGGTCGCAGTCAGGGCAAGCGATGACCTGGTCAAGATCGAAGTCGGTTGTTTGGGGCAGCATGGTTTGATGCCCGATGTTCGATGTTTCACAGTGCATGGTTTAAAATCCGGTTGAGGAGATTGCTTACGGCATCATTTTTAAGAATTGTGGTGTGATCTTCATCAAAACCGCGTACCAGGGCCGCGTTGTTCTGGGCCTCAGGTCGCAGTTGACTGGCGATGGTTACAACCCCATCGCTGTTGCCGCCGGCGAAACGGCTTTTGCCTTTATAACTGAAGAGCAGATAGTGGGGGCTGGTTGCCGGTAGTGACCGAGAAAACAGTTTTTTAAGAAATTTACTTTCGGGTACCACATCATTCCAGACCGGGATTACCGCCGGTGCGTATTTGAGCCCCATCTCGGCTGCCCCATGGCCAGCCCAAGGGGTTGAGATGGTTACCAGCCGATCAAAAAACAGGGCATCTTTTTTTGTTGTTTGAAGATTAATTAACGCTCGGGAAACCAGGCCGCCCATGCTGTGGGCGACCACCGTAATCGGTTTAAAGTCATAGCGAACCTGTAGCTCTTCCAGTAAACTATAGAGATAATCGGCAATCAGGTCAAGTTTGAGCCCAGAAGGGTAATAGGCGAGCCAGGGTTGAAAACGGGTGTGATCCAGGCTGTCGATCAGCTCCTTGAAAATGAGCGGGGAGCCATTGATGCCGTGGACGAAAAGAACCGGGGTTTTTGCGGCTTGGTAGTCTTTCATAAAGAAGATGCCGAAGGGCACTTCCTGAACAAATCTGAGCGGCTGCCAGAGGCCCATGGCCGCAAATTCATTCGTAAAAGCGGCATCGTCGAGAGTAATAATCTTGCCCGAATGAGTTCGGGAATTGACCAAGTCAACTTTTCCCCGGGCTCGGATATCTTCAATTTTCTGAATAAGTTCCTGATCCGCCAAGTTCGATATTTTTATTGTCAAATTGTCGGTGCCGGCCCCGGCTTTCGTAAGCTCAATACGCTTTGATTTTCCGACTCTTTCGTTGGTTTGATAGCGCTGATCCCGGTTGACGTCTTCATAGGCAAAAATCCGATAAACATCAGGTTCGGCAAAAAAGGTGAAATTGCCGGGGGCGCTCATGATCTTGTAGTTTATGAGACGAGGCTGCAAGGGGTCATTGGTGAGCAAGACGACCATGATCGGAGCTTGGGTTACAGGTTGAGTCGTTACTTGACCTTCAATTTTGACCAAGCTTTTTTGTTCCTGCAAATCTTTTTTCAGCCTGCTGAAAGAACAGCCCCCCATAATGATTGTGAGCAGCAACAGGCAGGGAATGAAGATGGTTTTTTTCATTTTGTCGAGTCCAATTTTTCGGCAAAGCTTTGGGCTACCTGGATTCCGACCAGCCGGGCGACGAAGACCGCGGTAAAGAACTGTCCGATAACCGCCTCGAGTTGGCAGAGAGCCATCGCCGGCGGGGTTTGTGGTGTGATATCACCGTAACCCAAAGTGGTTATGGTGATAAAACTTAAATAATGGAAACGTTGAAATTCCGCTCGAATGTGGTCGGTATGACCGAGCCCGGCTCCGGCAAAAGAGCCGGGCAGGCAATCTTCCATCAGCATAAAGAGCGAGGCCCAGAGCAAGGCCAGCAAAAGATAGAGGCAGAGGGCGGCTGAAATTAACTCGGCATCAACTTTTTTAGCATCAAAAATATAGTGGCTGAAGGATAAAACGAGCAGGGCCAGATAGAGCACCAGAATCACGTCAATCGCCTTATCGCTGATCTGGAGCAGACCGGAGATGTTGCCCCAGAGCAAGATGGTGGTCAGAGTCATGAGGACGATTGCCGGCCACTGGAGTTTGTTCTCCCGGTGGATAGTATAAATCGCGGAAAAGAGAACGATCGTAAAGAGTGCCTGAGTAACCATAAAGGCATTGGGCATGCCCGCCAGGAGCGGGCTGACGACAAGGTAGAGAAAGAGCCAGAGCAGCAGGTTCTGAAACCTGAAGCGAAAATGGAGTAAGTTCTCTATCTTCAAAATGTCCTCAAAAACCGCTATTATTCAGTACTGTCTGGTTAGGTACTTGCAACCCGGGATATCGGGCCATTTTTTTCCACTTTTTACGCAAAATTTTTGTTTTTCCAGCGCTCATTACGCCAAAATTGCGAAACTCACTCGTACCTCGTTCAGACAGTCGCAATTTTTTTGGCTTCTTTCGCTGGGAAAAACAACAAAATTTTGCGAGACGTTCCAGAAAACAACCCGATATCCCTAGAATTCGTCTTAGCAAATTTCCAACCGGTTAGTACTGACTATTATTCAACTTCTGGTAGTGAATCCAACCAGGAACCGTCATCAAGCCAATGTTTAGTTATTCTCTCAAGCTCGCCGCTGCCTTTAAAGGAGATAAAGAAATTTTGCAGCCAGTTAACCAGAAGTGGATCGTTGGCCGGTATGGCAATACCGATGGGTTCAAAGGTGAAGGGTTTCAACATGGTTGAGAGTTCGGCTTCCGGGTAGCGGAAAGTTGAGATCAGGCAGATTGGATAATCCGCCACCAGGGCATTGACTTTCCCGTCTAAAACCAGCTTGACGGCTTCATCGTAGGTTTCCGTCGGGACAAAATTGGCTTTCGGCAGGAGCCCTTCCACGACCTGCTGGCTCGTTGAACCCTTTAAGGCGGCCAGGGTGGTTTCAGGATTATTGAGTGCTTCTCCATCCTCAATTGAGGCGATGGCAATATCTTTGGTCAGAATCGATTTGCCGGAAATAAAATAGGGGCCGACAAAAGCGACTTTAAGATTGCGCTTTCCGGACATTGTCATATTTGACATTATCATGTCGATCCTGCCGGTTTCAAGGGCGGGCAAAAGTTGGTGAAACGGCATCGCTTTCAAGCTCAGTTCAACCCCCATGCCGGCGGCAATGAAGTTTGCAATGTCGGGTTCGATACCGATTATTTTACCGCTTTTGGTCGTCATATTGAGCGGCGGCATGCTCGCCGCAGTACCAACTATCAACTCGCCCCGGGTCGCAATTTTCTCAAGTACGGGGGAGGCGGAGATCTCGGATTTACTGTTTATTGCATTGCAGGCCCCAAGGATTAGGGGGATGATGATTAGTACGGTTGTTAATCTGAGTAGTTTCACTGTGCTCTCCTTTTTACTTCACTCAGGATGCAAAATAACACAAAAAAGTAACCTTTTTAGTCTCGGCTTGGGTCGGGATATCCTGACAATCTATGTTATGTTTATCATTGTGTCAATCTGATTGCAAGTACATATTGCGGGCTTCGCCC
>JAYEGS010000165.1:8348-43317 GCA_034659215.1 Pseudomonadota bacterium
GCTTCGCCCTCTTGAATGGGGTCAAATCTTGACAATGGCTGTTGGTAACACTTCGACTTATCCGATTATCTCGACACGCCATCATCAAGAATTGACCCCGCCCGAGATAGAGTGAGGTTTTTGTCGGAGTTAGAGGAAACCTTTAATTGTTTTTCAATTTCTCCTGTTTATGTTCTTCAACCAGCCGGTAAGCGATATAATACTTATAGATATTGCTGACATACTGGACGGTTTCGCGACCGATCTTTTTGGCGGCGGCAAGTTCAACGTTATTAAACCAGACATCCTTATCAAGCCCCATCTCTCCGGCCAGTTTGCGCATTCTTGAAATCTTTCGCGGCCCGGCATTGTAGGAGGCAAAGCTGAAGAGCATCTTGTTAAGATCGTCCATGTTCTGCTTGTCGGCATAATAGTTATCATAGATAAAGCGCAAATATTTGCTCCCGGCGTTGACATTGTTCTCAATTTTTTCAATGTTTTTGATGTTTACTTTGGGGTCGGCCGCCGTACTTTTCAAGACCTGCATAATGCCGATGGCTCCGGCTGAACTGCGTTGGCTGTGATCGAGTTGTGATTCCTGGAAAGCCAGGGCCATCAGCATCAGGTGATCAAACTTAAAACGTTTGCCGTACTCCTGGAAAAGTTTAACCGTTTGGTCAAACCGTTCCCGTTCTTCTTTGCGATTGGGATTTGTCGCCCAGCGGTTCTTTTTCAAATAACGATTGATAATGATATTGCCGTGCAGCGTGCCTTGACGATTTTTTTTGACAAACTGATTGACGGTCTCTTTTAATTTCGGGCTGTTTTTTCGGAAAGCCCAGGCAATTTTGCCGCCGCTATTGATAGCCAGGTCTTCTCTGACGGTCAGTTTATTATAGATCCCAGCCCAAAATTTAGCTTTATGGTTGTCAACCACGGCTAAAGGGAGGATGCCGGAATTGACCATTTCGAGAAGGTCGGCATCCTCCAGATATTTTCCCGCCGGTTTGAGAATGATCGGTTTTTTACCCTCTTTGCTAAAGGTCTGGTTGAGTTTTTGCAGATGCTTATAATAGCTGCTTGATTTACGCACCATGATCTCGTGTCCGGCGAGATCGTCCAGAGTGGTCAGTTTTCCGGCTTTGGCTCCGGTAATCACAACTTCCTTGATCTGTTTAGCTAAAGGGTCGGAAAAATCGACCTGTTGCAGACGTTCCGGAGTGATGGTCAGGTTTGCCGCGGCCAAGTCACCACGTCCCTCAACCAGGTCGGAAAAGAGGCGATCTCTGGTTGTCGGAACAAAGACAATCCGAATTTTTACAGTCCCTTTTTTCAACTTTTTATTGATAAATTTTTCAAAAAGTTTCAGGCCTTCATAGGACGCTCCTCGGGCTTGACCATGATCAAAAAAATAGAGCATGTCATTGTAAACCACCAGAGCTCTGATAACATGGCGTTTGTTCATCTCATCAAAATCGCCGGTAAACTTTTTTTGCTGTAAAAATTCATCGTGTTTTTCACCCGGAGCTGCCAGGGCTGTAACCGTAAAAAAGAGGCCGAGCAGTATGAAAAGTGGCAAGCTGCCGTATTTAAAAGTTCTGGTTAACATCGTTAAAGTCCTCATATGGGGTGTTTTTGTCTTTGTTTAATCTAAAAACATTTACAACCTAGCAACTTTTTGTTATGTCGTCAAGCACGCAGAGGGTTTAAGATAACCTGGTTTTAAAATTGAAATTTCACGATAAAAAATGAGGTTAAAGGAAAATGGGGCCAATAAATGTTGATTTGATCTGGATATCGATCGCTTTTCTCTGCGGTTTTGCCGTGTTTCAGGTTGGTCTGCCGCCGCTTATTGGTTTTATCGGGGCTGGCTTTATCCTTAAAGGGTTGGGGCTGACCAGTGGTTTTATGGCGCTTGAGGCAATTGCCAATATTGGGGTCATGGTCATGCTTTTTACAATTGGTCTCAAGCTCCACATAAAAGACCTGCTGAAACCGGAGATTTGGGCGACGACCACCGTTCACACGGTTTTGTCGGTGGTTTTTTTCGGCAGCTTGGTCTTTCTTGCAAGTGTTGTGGGGCTGCCTTTTTTTACTTCACTGACCATGATGCAGGCGGCCTTAGTCGGTTTTGCCTTAAGCTTTTCGAGTACCGTTTTCGCGGTTAAGGTTCTTGAGGAGAGCGGAACCATGAGTTCTCGATACGGTCAGTTGGCGATTGGTATTCTGGTTGTTCAGGATATTTTTGCCGTGCTCTTTATGACCTTTGCCAAAGGCAGCATGCCTTCGCTCTGGGCTTTAGCACTACCCCCGTTTTTGTGGTTGATGCGGCCGCTTTTGTTCTTTTTTCTTGATCGCAGTGGGCGCGGGGAGCTTTTTGCTCTGCTGGGTCTCTTTGCGGCCTTTGCCGTGGGGGCTTTTAGTTTTCAATTTGTCGGTTTAAAACCCGATCTCGGGGCTTTAATTATCGGAGCTCTGCTGGCCGATCACCCCAAAGCCGCAAATCTCTCAAAAACCCTGCTCAATTTCAAAGATCTTTTTCTGATCGGTTTTTTCTTCAGTATCGGGCTGACCGGTATACCCTCATGGAACAATCTGTTTTTAGCCCTGATCTTAAGTCTTTTCGTCATTTTTAAATCAGGTCTTTTTTTCTTTCTTTTCACCCGTTTTCATCTGCGCGCCCGCACCGCGCTATTTTCGACTGCCGGCTTATCCAACTACAGTGAATTTGGCCTCATCGTTGCTGCGGTCGGGGCTAAAAATGGTTGGATTAACAGTGAGTGGTTGATTATTCTGGCCCTGACCATGTCGTTCTCCTTTGTTGCGGCGGCCCCGTTTAACAGCCGGGTCAATGCTCTTTATGATCGTTTTGCACCCTTTTTAAAACGTTTTCAGTCGACCAGGCGGCTGCCGGGTGAGGAGATCCCGGTAACTGATGGTATCCATGCCATAGTTTGCGGTATGGGGCGTATCGGGGTCCAGACGTTTACGACTGCGGTGGGGAAATTCGGGCCCGAGGCGGTGCTTGGTTTCGATCATGACAAGGAGGTGGTTGTCAGGGAGATTGAAAAAGGGCGCAATGTTTGTTGGGGGGATGCCGCCGACAAAGATTTTTGGGAACGGGTTGAACAGGCCTGTAAAGAGCGCCAAGACGATCGTTTGATTGAAATTGTGATTCTCGCTATGCCGTCCCAGGCTGCTAATTTAACTGCTCTGCAAGAGTTGCAAAGCATATCTTTTAAAGGTTCCATTGCGGTTATGGCCAAATATGATGATGATGTGGCGGCTCTGGAAGCCGCCGGTGCCGATCTCGTATTCAACCTTTATGCGGCTGCGGCTACCGGATTTGCCGAGCATGTTTTTACGACTCCGCAGTCGACTTGAGGTTCTGAATGCAAAAAATCCTGAAAATATTATTCTTTTTGCCGCTTGTTCTGATTATTATACTGACGGCAGTCCTTGGTTTTGCCTACCTGACCTTTGATGACGACGATTATCGCAAGGGGTTGGTCAGTCTGGTCAACAATCTGAGTGATTATCAAATCGAAATCGAAGAACCGTTTAAGCTGCAATTCTCCCGGCGTCCGGCACTGACTGCGGCCGGAGTTAAGCTCAAATTGCCGGGTGAGCCGGAAGCGTTGCGCTTTCGTGATATTGATATTGTTTTAACTCCGGCAGCCCTTTTGCGCGGAGAGTTGGAGCTTGAGGTGGCGGGCCTGGTTGATGATCGGGCAACCCTTGAGTGGTTGCTGCCGCAGGAGCTGTATATTTTGAACCGGGTTAAACTTTCCGGTCAGGTCACGGCTACCGGGGCCAGACTTCGCATTAATGATTTTAAGGCGCGGGGGAGTAATCCGCAAGGTCTGGATGTGGAGGTGGCCGGTGGTGGTTTGATCGAAGATTTCTCTGCCATGCAGCCTTTTTCCCAGCTTGATCTGTTGATCAAAATTGTCTCACCTGATAGTCGCAGTCTCAAGGGTTATCTGCCCGATGATCTGCCTGAGCTGGGGCCGACTCGGGGTTCTCTGCGTCTGGTCGGAGTTTCACCTGAAGCTTTAGGGGTGGAAGATATAGCTCTTGATTTCGGTTCGGATGACAGGTTCTCTCTGCGGGCTGAGGGGCGCATCGGCAAAATTCCTCTGGCTCCGGGAACTATTAACAGCGCTATCGAGCTGAAGTTGAAAGGGTTGGCTTCCCGAACCGAAGACCTTAATAAGTTGCTGGATATCTCTCTGCCTGAGACCGGCATTATTATGTGCAGCGGTCGTTTGCAGGGAACAAGTAACGAGTTGTTGTTTAAAAAATTTAAGTTAAACTTCGGCAAAAATGCGTTGGAGGCCAACTTTACGGGCTCTTTTGCGGCTGATCGACCCAAATTTAGCGGGCAGGTTAAGGCGCAAAAGCTTTATTTGGATGATTTTCCGCTAAAATCTTCGACCCTTCCGGAAGCCGAGTCAAAAGCGCCGCTTGAGCCGGGTGCCGCGACCGCAAAACCGGCCAAAAAAAATTTCAATCAGGAGCCTCTCTTCAGTCGTCAACCTTTTTCGCTTGAGGCGCTGCGCAAATTTGATTGCGATGTCGATATTGATATCTCTGTAGAGCAGGTGCTGGGTTTTAAAGATGTACTTAAAGATTTTGAAATTGGTCTGAAAATTCATGGTGACCGGCTCAATATCGATCCCGTTTCATTTGTTTTTGAGGGGGGCTACGTCAAGGCTTCATTGCTGATGGATGAATTGGCGGCGGGGCATGAGGTTGCGCTTAAAGGAGCGTTGGATGATCTTGATCTGGTCGAAACGTTGAGCATGTTTGGGGTTGATTCAGTGGTCACCGGGAAACTTACGATAACTGTAGACCTGCATAGCCACGGTCTCTCACCCTATGAACTGGCAACTAATCTCAGTGGCAATCTCGATATGGCTCTTGAAGGTGGGCAAGTACCCAGCCACACGCTTAATCTGATTGCCACCGATATGCTGGGTTGGAGTTTTCGGCGAATGCTCATGAAAAAGAAATACGCTGATATCAACTGCGGTATTCTCAGTCTGATGGCGGAATCCGGGGTTCTCGGGTGCCGGGCCTTTATTCTCGAATCGCCAAATTTGCGGATTACCGGGGCCGGAAGTGTAGATCTGATAGATGAAACCTGCGATCTGGTACTCTATCCCAAGAAAAAAAAGAATTTTCTAGCCATCGTTACACCGGTGACTATTAAGGGTGATTTGCAGGCTCCGAAAGTTCGGGCGATCCCGGCAAGAAAAGCCGCGCTTCTCTACGGGGGCTCCCTGGTGGTGCCCCAACTTTTTCTTCCGGCCGTCGGTGCGAACTATTTGTGGGAGATGGTCACCAAAGATAAGGGGGGCGTGCAAAGTCCATGTTTTGAATATTTACATCAGCCTCAACAACAACAGTCGGAGCCGCCACCACAGCAATAGTAACCAGTCAAAGGTATGTCTGCAGAACTCGAAGGCAGCTTGATTTTCACACTGTAGGCTATACAAGATTGATGTTGTATTAATATGCTTATTGTGGTATTTTCGCAAAAGGCAGTGAAAGTGGTAGATTGCTATTTTGTGGTCGTTTTAATGCCGTCTAAACATTAAATAAGATAAGGGTAATGATTATGAAGTACAAATTGTTGATTGCTGGGATTGTCGCTTTTATGATGAGTTTTTCTCCGCTTTACGCCTCGGAGCCGGATCCTGCGGCGAATGAAAAACCGAGTGTCGAGGAGAGCATGTTGACTAAGCTCGAAGCCATCGTCGAAGCGGTTGATTATGAAAAACGGATGGTAACGCTGAAAGGCCCGGATGGCACAAATGTTACGGTTGAGGTGCAAGACTACGTTAAAAATTTCGCCCAGGTGGAAGTGGGAGATCTGCTGAGTGTTGAGTATATTGAATCTATCAAGGTCGAGGCTTTTGCCCCCGGCAAGGTGAAGTCCGCTGTTGAAGCGGTCATGGTTGAGGGTAAAGCCAAGCCTGGTCAGAAGCCGGCCGAGGTGGTTGTGAAAGAAGTCGCGATTTTAACTATGATCGAAGCCATCGATAAAGAGAATCAGCAGGTGACGCTGAAAAATGCCCAAGGAGAGAGTAAGACGGTTCAAGTCCGTAATCCGGATAATCTGGATAAAGTGGACGTCGGCGATCAGGTGTTGATCACCTATACTGCAGCTCTCGCGATCAGTGTGACCGAAAGAGAGAAACCGGCTGAGAAGTAAGGCAAAAGGATGAATCCGGAAGTAACAAAATTAATTTTTTATCACAGTTTAGTAGTTCTCGGTGAGCTCTTAATTGTCGTTGCTCTGGTTCATATGGTCTACAAAAGACGCTCTCCCGCAAGTATGATAGCTTGGCTTTTGTCGATGATCCTTATTCCTTATGTCTCGGTGGTTTTGTATTTCATTTTTGGGACAAGAAAGCGTATTAACCGGTATCAAAAAGAGAGCATTGAATTAAAAGGCCCAAGCCAAAGCTACCATGAACAAAACCTGATAGATGGGATTTTGAGAAGTTATGGTATTGATGGTGCGGAAGAAAATCAGCAATTCATACTCTACACTAATCCGGTTAAGGCTTATAATGAGTTTATGAGTTGTATTGAAGGCGCCTCTAAATCCATTTATATCAGCACCTATGTTTTTAAATATGATGAAACGACAAAGAGTATTTTAAAGGCTTTGATAAGAAAAGCTCAAGCGGGGGTTGAGGTTAAACTGCTAATCGACTCTTTGGGTTCCTGGGAGATCTATTTTTCTCAATATAGATTAAAAAAATTGCGCCAGGCCGGAGCCCGGGTCGAGTTTTTTATGCCGGTTTTACGGATGCCTTTTAGAAACTATATCAACCTTAGAAGTCATCGGAAAATATATCTTTTTGATGATGAAAAAGTTCTAAGCGGAGGGATGAATTTAGCCGATGAATATTTAGGCTTGGAACCTAAAAAAGATAGATGGGAAGATATGCTTTTTTTAATCAAAGGAGCATCGGTAAAAAGCTTTTTTGAGATTTTTGCGTCGGGTTGGTATTACGCTTCAAATGAGAGACTCAATTTTGCACAGGGCCAAACTGAGTCTTACGGTGGTGACACCTGTGTGCAAATTGTGCCGTCAGGGCCGGATTTAAGCAAAGATGCACTTTATGAAGCCTTGCTTTGTGCAATTTACAGTGCGCAAAAACGGATATGGATTGTAACCCCGTATTTCATTCCGGATGAGTCTCTATCTCAAGCTTTGATTATTGCTAAACATAAAGGCCTTGATATCAAACTGATTACGCCAAGGGTTTCAAACCATTTAATCGCCGATATAACCAGAAGCTCTTTTATGAGGGAGCTCGAAGATGCAGGTGTTGATGTGCAATTATATGACGGTGCCATGCTTCATGCCAAGGCGATACTCTTTGATGATCTGGGGGCCATGTTGGGCAGTGTCAACTTAGACTATAGAAGTCTGTTTTTAAACTACGAGATTGCGACTTTCGTCTATTCGCAAAGAGTTGTTAAAGAGGTTGAAAGTTGGATGACAACGTTGCTCGAAAATTCAGCAACCGGAACTAAAACGGTCACCCCTGTAAGGCGCATCATGGAAAATTTGATGCGCACCATTGCCCCGCAAATGTAAGAAATTATGTTAAAACCGCTTAAAAGTATCAAATCTCTAAAGCATCAAAGCTCTATCTGTAAAGGGCGTTTTAATGTTTTGTGCTGGAATGTGGCAAAGCTTTCCCAGAAAAAGAATTTTATAGAGTATTTGCACTCAATTATAGAGGGTGAAGAGATAGATTTTTTACTTCTTCAAGAAGTAAAAGAGGGTATGCAGAAAGATGTGAGCTTGAATGATTACTCCTATGTTTTATCACCAAACATAGTGACTAAAAATCATCTCTTTGGAGTTATGAATGCGTTTAAAGTCTCTTGTGAGAGCGCTAAAGCAATGTTGAGTAAATCACAAGAGTTGAAATATATGACCCACAAAAGCTCACTTATAACCCGCCATCTAATGGCTGATCAGCAAAATTTATTAGTTGTCAATTTGCATGCTATAAATTTTGTTACTTCCAGAGATTTTAAATGTGAACTGGACTACATAAAGGCGCAAGTATCATCATATGATGGCCCATTGATAGTGGCCGGTGATTTTAATACCTGGAACTTCAGGCGAGTTGCCCTGCTTCGCAGTTTTGCCCATGAATTGTTTTTAACCGAAGTTGAATTTAGTTGCGATAAGCACATAAAAAAAGTGTTTAATAAAAGATTGGATTACGTGTTTTATAGAGCCTTACGTGTAGAGCACTCTAAAGTCATAAAAAGTAATTATTTTTCAGACCATAATCCTATAGTCGTGAGTTTTAGCCGCTGAGATTCATCTTGCTCCCCGATTGCTTCAAATTGGTCAAAGCTGCACTTTCCTGCCGTTTCCCTTTTTATAACAGCCATCAGCTTACTTCTTGACTGTGACCCCCTCCATTTGATGTTGTTACTTTGGAAGAGGTGGTGAACAATCATTTGGCACTTTCAAGCCAGGTTGCCGCCAAAATACGCCCCATAGAATATTTTTTAAAGTACATCAAGTATGGAGCCTACCCCTTATATTTGGAATCAAGCGAAAACTATCCAATGAAGTTGCTTGAGGTGATTAATTTAACCATCGAGTCCGATCTGCCCGCCATATTTAACATAGAGCCAAGTAAGCTTGATAAATTGAAGAAGCTGCTCTACATGTTGTGTACAACTCCGCCGTTAGAGTTAAACAAGGTGAAATTAAGCGGGGCCATTGGCACTTCGTGGCCGACGATCTCAAAGTATTTAGCTTTGCTCTCTAAAGCGTCTCTGGTTTATCAAATAAGAGGGGGTAAGGGTATGAGGACGGTGAATAAGCCCGATAAGCTGTTGTTGGGTAATCCCAATATGTTCCAAGTGTTATGTGCGCAACCCAATATCGGTAGTCTGCGGGAAAGTTTTTTTGTTTCCCAGCTAAATCATGCTCATCAAATACACTATCATGATAGAGCTGATTTTATTGTGGATGACACCTTTGTTTTTGAAATAGGCGGCCCCGGTAAAACACGCAAACAGATAAAAGGCCTCGAAGCGGCCTATATTGCCCGAGACAACATCGAAGTGGGATCTCTAAAAGAGATTCCATTGTGGGCTTTTGGCTTCCTCTATTAGTCAGAAAACTATTTCCGCTGTTGTTTCGCGGTCTCCCACATCTCGGCGAAAGCTGCGACCGTTTTATTGTCCATTACCCGCCATAGAGCTACGGTTTTAAAGTAATCGTTGTCGCCGACATGAAACATTTTGCGTTCAGTTTCGGTTACCAGGTCGCCGACATTATCTACGGCCGGAGAAACCCCTTGGGCGTGGACAACGTCGGCTTGGCGCTCCGGCGCCAGCATGAAATTAATCCACTCTTCACAGAGACGTTTTGTCAGGCCTTTGGCGGAACTCGTAATGCACCAGTAATCGATCCAGGCCGTACCGCCCTCTTTGGGTGCCGCCAAGAGCCATTTTCCCCCTTTCAGATTGGCTTGTTGAGCGGCAAATCCCCAGGTCGTCGCCAGGGAGAGGCCCGGAAATTCATCGGCATTGGCAGCTCCATCCCAGAGGCTTTTGGCATTTTTTACAAGCTGGTTAAGCCGGGCTTGCACTTTTTCTCGGTCGAGTTTGGAGAGCTCAAAAATATCTTCATAGCTGTAACCCAGAGAGAGGGCGGAGATCCAGATATTGCATTTTGGAAAATTATTATTGATCGTATATTTGCCTTTGTATTGTGGATCCCAAAAAATATTCCAGCTGGTGGGGGCCGATTTTACCACTTCAGTATTGTAGGCCAAGCCGTAGGGGCCGCAATTATAGGGGACGCCATAGCGAATCTGCTTGTGGATTAAAGCTTGGTCTTCCTGGAAAAAGGTCAGGATATGCTTGAAATTTGGGATATTTTTCAAGTCAGGTGTCTGGAGTAGAATATTCCCCTCATTGAAACAGTAAAATTTCGGGTTTTTGACCATGTCTTGGGGCGGGGAGATCAGATCGGCTTTGCCGGTTTTCGCTGCTTCGTAGAATTCATCCTGATCTACCGGATTGTGGATCTGGATCTCAAGATCAATTTTGTATTTATCCTTTACCAGGAGTTTGAAATCATCCACATAAGGTTTGGCATATCCATCCCAGCAGGTGATTTTAAGTTCGCTCTTATTTCCATCAGCCCAGGCGGCACAACTTCCACCAACCATCACCAATAACGTCATAAGCACGGCCAGAAATCTCTTCATTTTCAACCTCCTTTAAAGGTAGCTCAAAATTTACTGCACTAAATTTGTGTCTATTTGTGTTCATCTGTGGTTGAAAAAAAGCGGAACCACAAATGGACACAAAAATGAGAAATATTCTTGGTTCCGGTTCCGCTGAATTTAAGGTTTAATAGGTTGTTTCTTGTGGAAATGCAACAAAAAATATTAGGTTGGTAAATAATCTTGTTTTTATAATTAGAGTCTGCTACAACTGCATGGGTTACTGGTTAAAAACATTTAACTATGGACAGGCAGGGAGGGGCAAGATATGGTAAATTATTTTCGTAGAAGTCTGGGGTTAGCTCTTTTAATCTGTTTAATTGTAACTGTTGTGCAGCCTAGGTTTGCGTCCGCTGAGATCAAAGTGGATGTCGATGCTGAGGCCCTGGTTGTCAGTCAATATATCTGGCGGGGGATGGTGCTGAATGAGGATTTGTCCCTGCAGCCGACGTTGACGGCGACCTTCAATGATTTTTTGGCCGGTGCGCTCTCGTTTAATGTCTGGGGGCAGATGGATCTTACCGATTTCGGTAAAGATAAGTGCCACTATACCGACGATTGCAAGAGTCGCGAGTGGCAGTTTACCGAAGTCGATTTTACTCTGGACTACTCTATCACTTTTGACAAATTTACGGCCGGAATCGGGATGATCTGGTATCTGTTTCCGAATTGGGATCATTCGGAGGATACTCATGAGCTCTATCTTGCGCTCTCTTACGACTGCCTGTTGCAGCCGGCCTTGACCGTCTATTATGATTTTGATGAAGTTGACGGCTTCTATCTGAACCTTGCGGTCGGGCACTCCTTTTCAGTCAATGATAAGTTCAGTATTGATCTCTCCAGCAGTGTCGGCTATGGTGATAGTGATACCAATGATGCTAATTTCGGCAATGATAGCTCGGCCCTGGTTGATTTCAATCTGGGGCTCAACACGCCTTATCAGGTTACCGACCATATTACGATTACGCCGACGTTGATGTGGAGTTCGGTAATTGATTCAGATAATCGGGACGGGGTTAAAAGCAATGAATATTGTGATGACCCGGATAATATCTATGGTGGCATTTCTATAGGTTTTTCATTTTAGCAAAGTGTTTTCTGGAAGTTGTTTTTATCAGTTTGATAAGGAGGCAAGGCTATGAAGATTAATCGGCGATTGTATGGTGGGCTGGTGATGAATAAAATTGTCAGGGCCTCTTTTTTAATTTTTTTGATGATCTTTTCTCTCGCCTTTACGGTCGGGGCGGTGACCATTGAAGGAGTCAATAGCGGTGAAGATGTTTTTGCTTACGTCAATCGGGTAAAGGGCAAGTTTGACCTGAACCTCTACCAGCAGGTTATGGGGGCGGCCAACGCCTTCAAAGAGGGCGATGCCACGATCAAGGTCTCAGCCGATAATGAGACCACCCGGGTCTATGCGCGGATGCTGTTGCTCAATACCAAAATTAAGGATATTCATGAGCACCCACTTTTTGTCGATGAGTTGCAGAAATTGATCTGGGAGTCTACCGACAAGGCCCAGTATGAAAAAGTCAAGGATATGACTCTGGGTGAGCTCAAAACTTTTCTCTTGACCCGCAGTGAAGTTGATATCAAAGGGATTATGTACGGTCTCAATAGTGATGTTATCGCCTGCGTTCCCAAACTGATGAGCAATTCTGAACTTACCGCCCTGGGGCAGAAAGTTTTTAATCCGCTGCCGGGTTCTAAAATGGGGGCCAAGGGTTATCTCAGCGCCCGGGTTCAGCCCAACTCTCCGACCGATAATTCAGATGATATCCGCTGGCAGGTTTTTAATGCTTTTTCTTTTGCTACCGGTGACCTGTTGCTTGGTAATAACCCGGTTGACAGCAGTGCTGAAAGTGTCAAATCGGTTGAAGATACGCTTTCTGACGTCATTAAAGTCTTTGGCCTGGAAAAGATTATGCCCTGGTGTGTGCTTTCCCATATCGATGTTCAGGCTGAGGTTGAAAAGAAATATCCCGGTTCAACCGCCCTCTGGTTTCAGAGTCTGGCCGGTTGTGATCAGGCCAACGCTACATTCGGGCTTACTAATGACGGGATGATAGAGTACGCCAAATCCCGTAAAGGCCAGCGTTATGGGCTCTATTTTGAGACCGGTCAAGGGGCCGATTTTACTAATGGTGCCGGTAACGGTTTCGATATGGTCGTCCATGAATCGCGTAAATACGGTTTTTCCCGGGCGCTGCAACAGGAGTTGGAAAAAGTTCAGTCCGGTGGGGCCTGGCTCCATCTTAATGATGTTGCCGGTTTCATTGGGCCGGAAGTTTTCACCTCCAGAGAACAGCTGGTACGTTGCTGTCTTGAAGATATTGCTATGGGTAAATTGCATGGTTTGACCTTAGGGCTTGATATCTGCTCAACCTTGCATATGACCGTCAGTCTTGATGATCTACAATGGTGTCAAGATCAAATTGTTCCCGCCAGTCCCGCCTATTTGATGGCTCTGCCGACTCGTAACGATCCTATGCTTAGTTATCTGACCACCAGTTATCAGGATCATGTCCGTCTGCGGGAAAAATTTGGTCTTAAGATTAATGATGCCATGTGGGATTTCTACAAACGCATAAAAATTATTGATGATAAAGGTGAATTCACCGAACATGCCGGTGATCCGGTTTGGGTCTATTATCAGTACTGCCTGGCTAAAGGCGACAAGCGTTCGCAGAAAGAGATCTATGCTGAAGGCGACCAGAAAATATTAGAGGTTGTCGGTCGCGGGGTTGACCTGGCTTTAGGGTTCGGCGAGAAGGTTTACGATATCGAGCCGGAACTTGATAAACGGATTCATGATCTCTATGACGATGCCAAGATCTCTTTGTGGGCCGAGTTTACGCCGGAATTTGTCAAAACCATACCCAATGCGCTTGAAATTACCACTAAATCCGAAGACCGGGAAGAGTATATCGCCAATCCGGCCAGCGGTGAAGAGTTGAGTGAGGCGACGCTTGCAACTTTAGAGAAGTTACGCTCCTCCTGGAGTGGGAAAAATCCTGATGTCCAGGTTGTTATCTCAGATGGTCTCAATGCCAAAGCCTTAATGGATGAAGGTCACGTATTACCTTATCTTGAAGCTTTGAACAAAGATCTTAAAGCTGCCGGTATGAGCGTATCGACGAAGAATCTCGTGGTTACCAGCGGCCGGGTACGGGCCGGATATGAGATCGGCAATATCCTTTATGCTAAAGACAGCACGGCTAAAGCGGCAACTATTATCCATGTGATTGGTGAGCGGCCGGGTAGCGGTCATCACAATTTTTCCGTCTATATCGCCTCGCCCAAGGGCCAGGTCTGGCAGGATAAAAAGGTTGATCATGATATCGTCAGGGTTATTTCCGGAATCTCCGATACGGCTCTGACCCCGTCGGAAGCCGCCGCCGAAACCGTGCGCTTGATCGAGAAAATAAACGCCCGCTAATTTCTTGAGATTTAAGGAGAAGATAAGATGACTGATAAGATTTTTCGCGTCAATATGGGTGACCTGAGTGTTAAAATCGAGGATGTCCCGGCGCCTTTGCAGGGACTTGGCGGCCGGGCTTTGACTTCGACGATTGTTGCTGCTGAAGTGCCGCCGACCTGTCATCCGCTGGGTAAACATAATAAATTGGTCTTTGCTCCCGGCCTGCTCTCCGGAACCCGGGCGGCCAACTCCGGCCGCCTTTCAGCCGGGGCTAAAAGTCCTTTGACTGAGGGGATTAAAGAGTGTAACGCCGGCGGTACTGCGGCCCAACTTATGGCCCGCATGGGTATTAAGGCTCTGATCCTTGAAGGAATTCCGGCCGAAGGCCAATTTTATGCTTTAAAAGTTACGCCTGAAGGGGTTGAAATTACAGTTGAAAGTGATCTCCTCGGCGATGGAAACTTTGCTCTGATTGAAAAATTGAAAGTCGCGGACAAGAAGGATTGCGGACTTTTAAGTATCGGTCAGGCGGGTGAGCGCTGTCAGCTCTCAGCTAATATTTCGGTTAAGGATCCGGATGGTAAATTGCGCAGTCTGGGGCGGGGCGGTTTAGGCGCGGTGATGGGTTCCAAAGGTCTGAAATATATCCTCATCGACGCCGTCGATGCCCCGAAACGTGTTTCTGTGGTCGATGAAGAGAAGTTTAAAGCCGCCGCCAAAACCTTTGCCAAGGCGTTGATCGATCATCCGGTTTGCGGTTCCGCCTTAGGTGCTTACGGTACCAATGTCCTGGTTAATATTGTCAATGAAGTAGGTGGTCTGCCGACGAAAAATTTTCGTACCGGTCAATATGATCAACATGAGATGATCAGTGGCGAAAAGATGTCCGAGATGATTGAGGCTCGGGGCGGTAAAGTTAAGCATGGCTGTCATGCCGGTTGTGTTATGCAGTGTTCTCAGGTCTATGTTGATAAAGAGGGTAACTACGTGACCTCTGGTTTTGAGTATGAAACGATCTGGGGCATGGGGGCACACTGCTGTATTGACGATCTTGATATCCTGGCTCAGGCCGACAGTGTCATGGATGATATCGGCGTCGATTCAATTGAGATGGCGGTAACTATCGGTGTGGCGATGGAAGCCGGGATTATCGAGTTCGGCGACGGCCCGGGGCTGCTCAAATTATTGCAAGAGGTTAAAGAGGGGACTTCGTTGGGCCGGATTTTAGGTTCCGGGGCCGGGGTTACCGGCAAAGTTTACGGCTTAAGTCGGGTGCCGGTGGTTAAGAATCAGGCGATTCCGGCTTACGATCCACGCTCGGTCAAGGGCATCGGGATCACCTATTGTACCTCAACCATGGGCGCCGACCATACCGCCGGCTACTCAGTCGCTACCAATATCCTTAAATGCGGTGGCTTTATCGATCCGTTGCAGAAAGAGGGCCAGGTCGAACTCTCCCGTAATCTCCAGATTGCGACGGCGGCAATCGACTCTACCGGACTCTGTCTCTTTATCGCTTTTGCGGTACTCGATGATGAAACCGCCCTGCCCGCAATCGTCGACATGCTTAATGCCCGTTTCGGTATCTCTTTGACGGCAGATGACGTGACCGCTTTAGGTATGTCGGTTCTAAAAACCGAACGGGCCTTTAATCAGGCCGCCGGGCTTACCAACGCCGACGACCGCCTGCCGGAATTCTTTGTTGATGAAAAAGTACCGCCCCATAATGCCGTCTGGGATTTCAGCGACGCCGAAATCGACGAATTCTGGAATTTCTAGAATAAACGCTTTCTCCTCAACTGTTTTCTGGATCTGTCTAAATTGTAACTATTCAGCTAGCCCGCAAATTCAGGGTACACAATCCTGATTTCCTTCGGAGAGTCTGGTTATGTCCCCAGAATTTACTGAAATACATCAATATACAGTGTTTTTCTACTAACGTTGAATAGTTACTCTAAATTTTAATAAAAAAGGAGTTATCCATGAAAAGACTACTCGCAATCATCGCTTTCGTCACAATAACCTTATTGTCAGGTTACGCAATTGCAGGTGACCCTGCTCCTAAATCGTCTGATTACATGCCAAGTCTAATCACGGCAACGCCGCTTGAGGGGAGAATGCTGGCGATCACGATTGTTAGAAAAACTATCGGCACGATTCAGCGTGATAGTGAAGCAAAACATCGGATAAGAAAAATATATGCTGAAGACCCTATGATGTTGATGAGAGCTGTTGAACTGGTGTCTATGGAATTTAAAATTATTGCGGAAGCCAACAATTACTGGAGAAAGTGATTTGCAGGTGATTAATATTTCTGCACTCATTATACCACAGGGATAGCCTCGGTAAAAGGAGATCGTTGATACCTGAAAAAGTGCCTATTTGAAATTGTATCGCTGAAATTGAGGCCGCCGGTTTGATTATTTCGGTGTAGGGGTCGGAATGAACAGTAATGAATCTCTATTGAATGATCTTGATGAGAAAGTAGCAAAACACCTTCTTATCTCCAGGAACTGCGCTCAAACAAGTTTCGTATCTTTGCAAGAACAGTTTGGTCTCGAAGGTGGCACAATTCTCAAGGCACTCACACCTTTTCCCGGTGTGGCCCTGAGAGGCGAAACCTGTGGGGCTGTCATTGGAAGTCTGATGGCTCTAGGATTGATCTTCGGGCGAGAAGAGTTGGATGATCAAGAAGGTTTTTCCGCCTCATTAATCCCGGCCAGGGAGTTTTGCCATAGATTTGAAAAGGAATTGGGCAGCACAATGTGTAGCGACATCCTTGAGTCAGAGTTTGGCAAAAGGTACGATCTGACGGATCCGTTGCAGGTAGCGGAGTGGCAAGCCGCAGGGTCTCTTGACAAGTGTACAGCTGTGGTAAAAAAAGCAACTCAAATTGTGGCAGAAATTATCATTTCAAAAGAGAATCCTTAATAAAAAACTCCGGCTTCGGAACTCTAAATAACCTTTGGAAATTTAAGATTTTTCTGAAACATTCTGTGGCTGTCCCTGATTAACCCATTGATTAACCCTGTTGATGAAAAGATAACGATTTACAGTGTTTTTCACACTGCCATGGATCCTCAAAAGTGGCATAGCCGTTTGAATTGACTTAGTCTCAATCAACCAATTGTAATTATTACGATATACGCGTAACAAAGTCCGTTTTTTCTTTTAAAATCAATTACTTATCATGCTTTTAATTCTAGCATCTTCTACCGTAAAGTCAAGTTTTTTTCTCAAAAATAGCGAAGGAAAAAGCCAATTGTGAGAATGGGCCTCAAAATGCTCGTCGGAGCAATTGGCTTTTTCCGTAGCGGGCTCAAACCACATCACCCCACCTTTCAGATTGAATAGAAGTTCTTTCCATAACGATCTCCATAGCCTTGAAATAGTCACGCTGGGCTTTAAGATTAGAGAGCTTACTATAGCGCTGGGTGGTTTTAATCCTTGAATGACCAAGAATGTCCTGGATACTGACCAAATCAGCATCAGCGTTGAGCAATTGGGTGGCCATAGTATGGCGTAGGCGATGGCATGATGCCGGTATGCCACATTTTTTTGAATAGTATTCCATTCGTTTTTGAATACCCCGCACCGAAATCGGTTGCCTTCTGTAACTGCCCTTCTCAACAAGAAAAATCCTTCGTTCTCTGACAATTGGCCGCACATCCAGATATGCGGCCAGAGCTTCGGCGGAATCGTCACTTATGTACACAATCCTGTCTTTGGAACCCTTGCCGCAGGACACCAGAATCTGGCTACGTTGATAATCAATAGCATCCAAGGTAAGATTAGCAACTTCATCAACTCTCAGGCCACAACGCAGCATCAACATAAACATGGCTTTGTCTCGAGTTTTCTTGACACTCCGCAAGAAAACATCAATATCAGCATTTTTCAAATACAAAGGAAGAGGATGGGGCACCCGGAGCGCTAAGCCAGTTACAACTGGATTTCTCAGTTGTAAATCTTCCTCATCGATTAGAAAATCATAAAACCTGCGAATACTCGACAGGTGGCAGTTGATACTGTGCGCCTCTAATCGTTCTTCAAGTAAAAAGTCGATGTAGCATTTAATCTCTGCAGTTGTGACCTTTTCTATTGGAATAACAAGCCACCTTGCAAAAGGTTTCAGTTTGTAAAAATAACTTCTAACGGTTTGGTCTGTGTAGTTTCTTCTTTTCAAATACCGCTTGTAGCTTGCTATTTGTACGGTGATGTTCATTATTTACTCCTTTTTCAATCTTTGCCATAGCTTTAAAATATTCGTTTTCCCGGGTTAGATTTGACATCCTGGCATACCGCAGGGTCATCTCAATACATCTATGTCCCAAAATCTGTTGAAGAACCTCCAACCGTAAGCCGGCATTAAGCATATTTGTTGCGAAAGTATGGCGCAGGGAGTGAAGGCTGTACCCCTTATGATTAAGGCTGGCCTTTTCCAAATAATCACGCATTATCATCCAGGCTTGTACATAACAAAGGCTATCTCGTGTTGTGACGTAAAAAAGATAATCTTTGTCCGGTTTTCTTGTCGACAACCATTGCCTCAATGCCTTGTTTGCATCGTGGCTGTAATACACAACGCGTCCTTCAAAGTTCTTCTCCCCGATATAGATCATTATTTTTCGCTCGGAGAGAATAATATCGGCCACTTTGGTGTTGAGTAACTCACCTATGCGCATGCCAGTATGCAACAACAGTAAAATTAAAGCTTGATCGCGGTCTTTATCAATAACTGCGAGAAGTTGCTTCAAATCATCGACTGGAATCGCCTTAGGGAGAGCCTTTGGTAGTTTTATGTTAATTTTTTTGTGCAGGATCTCAGGAGGGAGGATTTTATTGTCAACAAGGAATTGAAGAAAAGCATATACAATCGCCAGCTCACCTCTAATGGAAGTGATTTTCAAGCCGCGATCCTGCTCGTGCTCAACATAGGACGCGATATCTTTTCTGGAGATATCCTCGAATAAATACTTGCCTAATGTATTGAAAAAGGTTAGGAAACCAAGTATAAATTCACCGCTGTGGCAGATGGTGCTTGTAGCCAGGTTTCGGCTGTACTTGTCATGGAGATGATTTATGGCATGACCGCTGCCTGGTAGTTTACTCTCTTCTAATCTCCGTACAATGTGATTTAAAGCCCGCTTTTTTTTCATTTGGCCTGCAACCCTTTACTAATCGGGTACTTGGTGAAAATTGATTTAGTGAGGGAGATGATGGTTTTACTCGGGAGTTTTCAGTAAGAGGAACAACAGACAGGCAACATTCACTCTGAATGTGATTTCCACATTCAATTGAGTATGAATTAGCTAGCGTACATTTTTGCTCGGTCATAATAGCCTCCTTTTTCCTTTGTTTAGAAAAAACAGGGACTTAATGACCGTGTTATAGCATATTCCTGGCCGTAATTTTGTTACGCGTATATTAGATGAATCTTAAGTTTGTAGTTTGGTAAAAAGGTTGAGGTTGGCAGTGGTAATCTCAACCAAGCCCCAAGATGGAACGTCCAAGATTGATCCAAACTCCACCACACCTTCCCCTTTTAATAAACGGTAAACTTAATGTCCGACCTGCCTCGGGGTGGGGTCATTGCTAGGCAAAGGACGCCCTCTATCCTCTTTTCCTCTCATACTTTTTCTTGACTGGATTGACTATGTTATGAGATATATTAATAATATAGCGCATTGAAACTTACGAGTGAAAAATTTGATGTCTGGCTTCGATGCTGAACTTCTTTAGCTTTCTCAACATTCCTTCATAAGGGTGAAATATTCACTATTTAAGAGAAAGGAGCAAAGAATATGAGTGATGACAAAACAGCTGGAACCACAAATTTGGTAAAATTGAAAGACAAGTTGGTTGAAGAGTTTGAAAAGCTGTCTCAAGTGCTACGGGATGAGAAAGCTCAATTTAACGAAGAAATGACTCGCAGAAGAAAAGAGCTTGATTCCGAGATCAAGGGCAAGCTTACCGAATTATCTACAGGAAAAGAAGCGCAGGAAGAGGCCAACAGGCAGCTACAGAAGAAGCGAGAAGGCTATACAAAGGAGTTAGAAAAAAAGAACCAGGATTTAAAGCAAATGAAGGCGGAATTAGAGAGAGATAAAAACTTATATTTGAAGGCTAAAGAAGAGCAGGGAATGATTCTATCAAAAGAAACCACAAACATTCAGGAACTTAAGATAAAATCACAAGAACTTCAAAAAGAAAATAGTGAACTTGCACAACAGAAGATTACTCTTGAAAACAACCTGAAAAACTTGAATGAGGTACTCAAAAAAGAAGAGGGTGTGCATTTTCAAAAGATGGCTGTTTTAAAAAGTGAACTTGAAGAACTCGAAGATGAAATTGAACAAAAAGTGTTTTTTGCACCTGACCAGGCAAAGTTTGATCGCACTAAAAAATCTCGCGAGCTGATCATAAAAACCATCTTAGGCGACACCTATCGAGGAAATATCAACATTGGCTCAAAGGGACGCCTTTCCGATATGTTCACAAAGGTAAAGAGTCCATTTATTGTCATGTATGATGTTATTTTCAAAGGAGAAGAAAACACCACTATCATACTTAATAAGCAGAACATTGTTTCCATTGAGCCATTGGACAAACATGCTGGAAACCATTTTTGCAAGGAAGATGATAAAAAGAACTAAGGTGTGTCGTCGCTTATGAAGAAGGACGCTGGTTGATAGTCAAAAAACTTGCAGTCCCGAAACCGTGATTCTTCCAGTTTATCTCAAAACCTGCCAGTGGAGCAATTTGGCAGCTTCCGGTTAAAAGAGGGTTTTGGGATAAGTTGTTGATAGGAGCTTTGTTCGTATTTACGATGAAGCTCAATACTGCATACTAAAAGGAAGGTTGAGATTGGCAATGGTTATCTTGCTTATCCAAGAACCGAGCAATCGAGTCTGATTCTGACGCTGTTGACCCTCTCTTGATTAAAACTGCATTAGACGCTGATATGGCGTATGATAGAGAAATATATAGTGTTAATATGCAGATTTTTTTCTGCTCAAATATTTCGTTCGGCAGGACAACGCTGATAAAATTTAATTGAAAGAAAATAGGCTTAAATGATATTATATTTTGAAAATTTTATGGTGCCAGATGAATGGTAGTTGCTTTTTACCATTCTTCAAAAATAGTCGGCTGTTAGGATATTTCAAGAGGTTTTTTTTCAGGATATACAACAGTGCTTAATGTGATAATAGGATTTTAATATAAATATGCCAAAACATATAACTTCTCAAGTCAATAATTTAATCGAAATGCCTAAGCAGCATGATGTTCTTTTCGATCTATGGGATGCCTTACCAAATGGAATTTATATCGTAGATAAAAATTTTAATATTCAATTTGTTAACACTGTCATTAAGTCATTTTTTGGTCCTGTTGACGACAAAAAATGTTATCAATATTTTCACGAGAGAACAGAAAGGTGTCCTTGGTGCAAAAACAAAGAAGTCTTCTCTGGTCAATCAGTGCACTGGGAGTGGTATTCAGAAAAGAATGATACCTATTTTGAGCTCTTTGACATGCCCATAAAAAATCCAGATGGAACAATATCTAAATTTGAAATGTTCACTGATATCAGTGAACTAAAACGATCAGAAAAAAGAGAGAAAGAAGGACGGAAAAAACTTGACCTCGTTATCAAAAATACAGGCGTTGGTATTTGGGATTGGAATGTGCAAACAGGAAAAGTTTCTTTTAATGAGCGCTGGGCTAATATTATTGGCTACACATTAGAAGAAATCTCACCTGTCAGCATTGAAACCTGGCTAAAATACTCTCATCCAGAAGACTTGAAAGAGTCTGATCGCTTATTGCAAGAAAATTGGGCAGGAAAATCTGAATATTATATTTTTGAATCCCGAATGAAACACAAACAGGGTCACTGGGTATGGGTTTATGATACAGGGCAGGTTGTTGAATGGGAAAGTCCAGGCGTGCCTAAGAGAATGCTTGGTACCCATCTTGATATTACAGAAGAAAAAGAAAATCAGATTAAACTTGAGCATCAAAAAGAAAACCTTCTTGTCACCCTGCAATCCATCGGCGATGGCGTTATTACCACTGACATTGATGCTAAAATTGTTCTAATCAATAAAATTACCGAACAACTTACGGGATGGAGCCACCAGGAAGCCGTTGGTAGACCAATTCAAGAAGTTTTCAATATTATCAACGAACAAACCGGAAAACCTTGTAAAAACCCGGTTGAGAAGGTGCTGACTACAGGTCAGATTGTCACTTTAGCCAATCATACTGCCCTTATTGCCAAAGACGGCACTCAGTATATTATAGAAGATAGCGGAGCACCGATATTTGACTCGGACAGTAAGATTATTGGTACCGTTCTTGTTTATCGTGATGTAACAGAAGAACGAAGAACAAAAGCTGAATTGATGAAAGTTAAAAAGCTGGAATCAGTGGGAGTTCTTGCCGGAGGCATTGCCCACGATTTTAATAATATTCTTGCTGCAATTCTTGGCAATATTGAGTTGGCTGAAATCTACACAGAACCTACCAGTCAAGCATACCCACTTTTAAAGGACGCAAAAAAAGCATCACTCAGAGCAAAAGACCTTACCCAACAACTTCTTACCTTTGCCAAAGGCGGTGATCCGGTCAAACAAACAGCATCAATAGGTAAAATCATAACTGATTCTGCCAATTTTGTTCTTCATGGCAGTTCTGTGCTATGTGATTACCAGATACCAGATGATTTATGGCAAGGAGATGTTGATAGTGGTCAAATAAGTCAGGTAATTCAAAATATTGTAATCAATGGCAGAGACGCAATGCCGGAAGGTGGAGTAATTGAGGTAACTTGCAAAAATGTGGCAGATATAAGCAAAGAAAATATATCATTGCCAGCTCAAAGATATATAAAAATCACCATAGAAGATACAGGCTCTGGTATTCCTGAAAAATATCTCGACAAAATATTTGACCCTTATTTTTCCACAAAACAAAAGGGTAGTGGTCTTGGTCTATCAATTTGCCATTCCATTATCAGCAAACATGATGGCAATATTTCTGTAGAGTCAGAAGCAAACATTGGGACAAAATTCACCATCTATTTACCTGCTACCCTTGAAAAAGGTCAGGACACCAGTTCATATCAACCCCAAATTGCGGAGGCAGAACAAAAGGCAACCATCATGATTATGGATGACGAATCCATGATCCGTGACATGGTGAAACGAATGCTCTCCCGAGCAGGTCATGAAGTTTTGCAGGCAGAAAATGGTCATGTGGCTATAGAGTTATATAACGAGTACCATAAAAACAATCGCGCCATTGATATAATCATCATGGATTTAACCATCCCCGGCGGTATGGGTGGCAAAGATGCTGTTGGGGAAATATTGAAAATTAATCCAGATGCCAAAGTCGTTGTTGCCAGCGGTTATTCTAATGACCCCACCATGGCACATTATCAGGATTATGGTTTTAAAGCATCTATCGCCAAGCCATTTCAACTTGCAGAATTGAATAAGTTAATCAATGAAGTTCTGGGGTAGAAATGATGATTTGCCTTACAGCTTCAAACGAAATAAGTGCTTGATATTGCCGAACAAATCGTTCAACGCCGACCAGCGAGCACGCGCGTTTTCTTGAGTTAAGCCAAACATTTCACAACGCTCAAAGTTAGTTGCCAAACTGGTTGTCTGGCGGGTTAACTCGGGCGTTCGAGGGAACAGTGTAAGATTGCCACGGCTAATCTTACATTGTTCTGCACATACCGGTACAATACCTTATCTGCGATAACCGTAAGGGTTACATTTGCATCATCAATAAGGTTGAGTAATAAGTGTTTTGTAGTTATTTTAGATATATTCTATAAATTATAGTTTATAGAATATATCTTTTAGTTTGATTGGGGGGGCGATGTTTAGGTGGGGGTATATGTCTTTTTTGCTTGATCGAATCCATGCTGCAATCGAGAAATTGATGGTTTTAGCCCCGCGCTAAATAACAATTTACTAAACTGATAATCTTTGTTAAGTACTAGGTATGCGTCTGAAAACTAAAAATAATTTGCGCGCCGCAACTGCTATTTTGAGTGTTGTAGTTTTGCTGTCTTTGGGTTTCTGGGTAGAACTCCTGGCCGAAGAGAAGCCTCCGGTGCCAAAGCGGGTTTTGGCCCTGTTCTTATTTCAGCACGGTCGGATGCCCTGGACCTATCGTCTCGAAGAGAACCTGCGTTTGGCTTTAGCCGAAAACCCCTCTCGTCACATCGAGCTCGATGTTGAACATGCGGCCCATTCGAGATTTTCAGAAAAAGGGTACTGCTCAAGGATTTTTGATATGTTTCAAAAAAAGTATGCAAATCGAAAAGTGGATCTGGTTCTGTCTCTGGGGGATGAGACATCCGACTTGGTTCTCGAAAAAGGTGTGGCGATGTTTGGCGAGGTGCCAATGGTGTTGGTTACATCTGCCCAAAAAAAACTTGTCGCGTAATCTTTTACCGTCCAACTTAGAGTTTAAGGAGCAGGGCAATCAGCTGATGTTTGACGCGTTCTATACTACTAAGCCCGAGGGCATGGGCATGGGCCTCTCCATCAGCCGCACTATAATAGAAGAGCACGGTGGCCGTCTGTGGGCCGCCAGGAACTCCGGCAAAGGATCAACTTTCTCCTTTACCGTACCGATCTATAAGGAGGGTTAAATATGATTGAATCCGATGCGGTTGTCTATATTGTGGATGATGATGTCCTGCTTCGCGACTCCCTGGAGCAGTTGGTCAAGTCGGTAGGTTTAAAAGCCGAAACATTTTCAGATGCCGTGGATTTTCTCGAGTATGATCTGCCGGATCGGCCCGGCTGTCTGGTTTTAGACATTCGCATGTCCGGGTTGAGTGGACTTGAACTTCAGGATGAACTGGCAAAAAATGGTGTTTCAATTCCAATCATTTTTATTACGGGGCATGGTACTGTGCCGATGAGTGTCAGGGCCATGAAAGCCGGGGCGGTCGATTTTTTACAGAAGCCGTTCGAAGCTCAGGATCTTCTTGACGCCATTCACCGCGCGATTAAACAAAACCGGCAGATAAGAGTGGAACAGGCCGAAAGAGCTGATATTAAAGGTCGGATTAAATCTTTAACCTCACGTGAACATGAAATTCTAGTGTTTGTGGTTGCCGGAATGATGAACAAGCAGATCGCTTTTGAGCTTGATGTGAGCGAGAATACGGTGAAGACGCATCGGGCTCGGATTATGCGTAAGATGGAGGTCGCCTCTTTAGCTGGATTAGTTTGAGCGACGGAAAAAGCTGAGATTAAGCCTTTTAAAAGAGAATAATTTGTGAGCGGCAGTTGCTGGAAATGGAGGTATCGAAAAATGCGGCATCGTATAAAATTGTGGATAATTTTATTTTTTGGTCTGATTATGTTCTGCGGGGCGGTGGTCCAAGCTCAGGAGGTTGCGGATAAGGCCGCAGACAAAGAAAAAGTTGCAGTTGCCGCACCGGCTGCCGCTGGAGTTACGGATAACGTCTGGCCGCGTGAGATTGAAGCGCCCGAAGCCACAATTGTTGTCTATCAGCCCCAGCCGGAGAGTCTGGAGGGTAATATTTTAAAAGGTCGGACGGCGATCTCGCTCGAATTTAAAAACGGCGATGAGCCGCTGTTTGGGGCTCTCTGGTTTACAGCCACACTCGATACCGATCACCGGGAGCGCCAGGCGATTTTGCGCAAGTTTAAAGTGAGCGATGCCAAGATACCGTTTAAAGATGATAAGGAGCTCGAACGTTTTCGTCAATTGCTGGAAAAAGAGGTGCCCAAATGGGAGTTGCCGATCTCGCTTGATCGTCTGCTGGCCTCGATCGAGACGGCTACAACCCAAGGTGAAATGGCGGAGCAGATCAAACATGACCCGCCCAGGATCATCTTTATGCCGGAGCCCGCTATCCTCGTAACTCTTGACGGTGAACCCCGACTGGTCAGCGAAAAAGAGAGCTCTTTGATGCGGGTTGTCAATACCCCGTTTACGATTTTTCTGGTACCTGAGGAGAAAACTTATTATCTCAACGCCGACCTGAAAACCTGGTACAAAACTTCAGATATTAAAGGTGACTGGCAGATCGCAGATAAGGTTCCGGCCGCCGTGGCCGAGCGGGCGCCAAAACCCGATGCGGTTGATGAGGCGGTCAAGGCCGAGAATTCTGATAAAGAGTTCAAGCCGGGGCCAGTGCCGAAAATTGTCGTGGCCACGGAACCGACCGAACTTATTTCGGCGACCGGAAAACCCGAATATACGCCGATTAAAGATACCGGGCTGCTCTATCTGAGTAATTCAGACAGCGACGTTTTTATGCTTATAAAGAGCCAGGAGATCTATATTCTTCTGGCCGGCCGCTGGTTTTCAAGCAAAAGTCTCGATGGCCCCTGGCGCTATGTTCCCGGTGAAAAACTGCCCGCAGATTTTGCCGCAATTCCGGAAGATTCGGAGTTGGCAGCGGTTCTTTATGCGGTACCCGGAACCGATGCTGCGCGTGAGGCGGTTTTGGAAGCCCAGATTCCACAGACGGCCAAAGTTGATCGGAAAAAGGTTGATCTTGAAGTTAAGTATGACGGCAAACCACGCTTTGAAACGATTACCGGCACCCGGATGATCTATGCGATTAACAGTGGTACGCCGGTGATCTATTGTAAACGTAAATATTATGCCTGCGATGATGCTGTCTGGTACATTTCCGAAACTGCGACCGGCCCCTGGCGGGTGGCGGAGGCGATTCCCGAAGAGATCTATACGATTCCGCCCGATAATCCGCTCTATAATGTAACCCACGTCCGCATCTACAGTGTCACTCCGGACGAGGTCTACATCGGCTATACTCCTGGTTATACGCAAACCTATGTCTATCGTACAACGGTGGTCTACGGCACCGGTTACAGATATCCTTATTGGTATGGTTCTGTCTACTATCCGTACCCGGTTACCTATGGTTTTCAGGTGCGCTACAGTTCGTGGGGCGGCTGGGGTTTTGGTTTCAGCTATTGTAACGGGCCGTTTAACTTCTATTACGGCAGCGGCTATTATGGTGGCTGGTGGGGGCCGGGTTACTATCATGGTTATCGCCGTGGCTACCGGCATGGTTATCGGCATGGTTACCGGCATGGTCATGGTCACCGGCCCGGTTATCATCGGCCGCGGCCCGATCTTTATCGGAGTCGGGGTAATCGAAATCGGGGCGTCAGGCCCGCAGTCAGGCCGGCTCGCGGCGGTTCAAGACCAGCACTCAGACCCGGTCGGGGCGGTGTCGGCGGCGCAAAACCCGCGCTCAGGCCGAGTCGAGGCGGCGGGGTAAAACCGGCGAATCGCCGGGCCAATAATGTTTTCGCCGACCGTCAGGGCAATATCCATCGTAAAGTTGGGAATAAGTGGGAAACCAGAACTCGTGACGGCTGGAGTAAAGATAAGCGGCCCGCTAATCGACCATCAGTTAACCGGCCATCAACTCGGCCAACGACAAGACCATCAAATCGCCCGGCGAATGTGCGACCCTCAACCCGTCCGGCAAATCGTCCATCGACCGGTGCCGCTAACCGGGCCTCAAGTGTGCGTCCTGCGACCCGGCAGGCAGCTAAACCGGCAACCAGAACCAACAATTTGAATCGTAGTTCTCAGTCGCGTCAGCGCGGTACGCAGCGAACTAACAATTTTCAGAGCCGTCTAAGTTCGCAGCCAAGTCGAAGTATGCAGCGTTCGCGACCGAGTTCCGGGCGTAGTGGCGGCGGTCGGAGAAAATAGGGTGAATGGCTGTTTTAAGACAAACTTTTGGCGAGGAGGGTCTAGAATGAACCGGAACCGTGGTCAATCTTTTTTACTTTCAATTGTGGCTCTTTTTTTGGTTTCAGCTTGTGTCTCGATGGAGGTTAAGCCGCCGCCGGCAACCGGCAAGATCTTTACGCAGCAGAGCATGAGTGTCTATAATTTCAGTATCAAGTACAGTGTCGGTCAGCTAGAAGATCAATTAAGGCTGGTGGGGGTAATTCAAAATGATTATACGTCCGATCTCGATCATTTTAAGCTTACATTAAGGGTTGTCAGCCCTGAAGATGTGGAGGTTGCCAAGGCGGTTACGCCGACGCTCTATATTTCTGATATGGATAGCCAGGTCTTTGCTTTTACGCTGCCTCTGCTGCATGGCCCGCATACTTTTAAATTGGATTATGAGTATGACTATTACGATTTTGCTGATATGTCTGACCGGCCCCGTTTTTTGCGCTCAGAGACCCATGATAATGGCTCTTTTGAAGATCTCATTGCGTTGCCATAGTTACGTCTGCGTTGCTTGATCTTTTTCGCCGGTTAAGCCGACAAATACAGCTTTATTTGCAAGAGGGTTCATGATCGCAAAAAAACCTAAAAAAACGGTTAGTGCATGTTGAAAAAGATCGTTCATATTCTTTCCTTTTTTTTGAGATTTTCTACCAGAAAATCAATCTCATTGCCATAGCCATAAAGTTCGATGTCGCGGGCATATCGCTTAACCGCAACGTCGACTAACTCTCTGCTGTAGGGCAGCTCTATAAAAGGGATTTTCGGGCCGGATACGCGCCGGCTGGTCTCGTCACGCGGGGGAGTCGGCAATCCGAATTTCTCGGTCAAGGGCTGCCAGTCCCGGTTGAAATGCTCAATTTTTCCGACATAATCAACAAATGAGTTTCCCTGATAAGTTAAAAAGGTATGCAGGCTTCTGAAGTGATCGTTGGCTTTGGCGTCGGGAATTTCGGCTATCCGATTAACAAACTCGGTAAAACTCATCCCGAAGTTAATACCGTAGGGGCTCAAAGTGCAAATTTGGCGCCGGGTTGCGGCGTTAACCACTTTGTCGCGATAACAGGAGTAGAGGCGCGCCAGCGGGTTTCGGACAAAGGAGAAAAGATATAAGTCCCCTTTTACGGCCGCAACCTGATTCGGTCTGAGGCTGCGTTTTATCTTTTTATCCAATTTGGCCTTAAACTCTTTGTTATGTCCTATCTCCTCGTCATGATTAAAGAGAACCTTGGCCTGGCGCTGGCGAATCAGGGCCCGAATGATGTTCGAGGCCACTTTGGGGGTTGCGACATAAGCCAGACCAAGATCGTCCATCGTCCAGAGGTAAAACCTGAAACTCTTATGTTTCCAGCTCTTGAGAGCATGTTGGAGTTGGTTGAAAAGTGGGTTTGCAGTCATTGATCTACCGTTGAAGATTTTGGAAAAGTTCCGGCGGCAATGTCATCAAGAGCTTTCTTGAGGCTGGTTGCCCAGTAGGTGAAAGCGGTTTTGGCATGGCCCCACTCATCGGTTTTAGCCGCCAAATCGAGTTTTGAGCCAATCTCCTGGTCTTTAGCCAAAGCAATAACGCTATTACTTTGCGAATCGATGAATATCGCTTCCATCGAAGCCCGGCCGACGCCGGTTCCAGCTCCGGTAACCCCCTGTTTAACCAGACTGATGGCCACTCCCACCGGAATTATCGTGGTGATACTGTCCAGGGTTCGGCTGGAGGGTTCAATGTCGACAATAGCAATTTTTATCCGCAAGACATCGGGGCCGGGATCAGCTACGAGAGGGTAAGCCGGGTTGAGTTCTTTAACAAAAGCCTCATGGAAAGCATCAGCCAGTTCCTTGACATTCTCCGGGGCAATAGCCCTGTTTTCAGCATCTTTGTGGATGTAAAAAACCACTTGGTCGAGCATGATTTTTTTGTATTTCTTGAGGTCGGCATCGGGGGCGACCCAGGTTTTGTCAAGCGCTCTTTTATTCGGAGCAAGTTTGTGATACATGGCTGCATCACCGAGAAAACCACTATTGGCTTGATTGCCGGCAGCGCAACCCAATAAAGAGATTAAAAAAAGAGTGATTATAGCCAGTAATGAATAATATTTTACTCGGTCCATTTTTTCCTCCTTAAATTTATCTGTTAAAGTGATAGCTCTCCTAGAAGAGCAGGATGACGCTGCCCGCTATAGTCAGTAAAACGTTGGCGAAAGCATAGGCCCCGGTATAACCTAAAGCCGGAACCGAGCTGTCGGCGGTTTTGGTGACAATACTCAAAGAGGCACCGCTGGTCATTGAGCCGGTGATCGCACCGAAAAGTAGAACCGCTGGAATTTTTAAGATCTTGCGGCCGAAAAGATATCCCAGCAGTACCGGAATGGTGGTGACCAGGATGCCGGCAATGATGAGTTTGGGGCCGGCGTTTATGAATGTTTCGATAATGTCTCCACCCGCTCGCAGGCCGACTCCGGCCATAAAGATGAGCAGGCCGAACTCCATAAAAAGCCAGCGGGCGGCATCGGGCAGGCGGCCGAAAGTGGGCCGGACTGAGTGCATGAAGCCGATGATAAGGCCCGAGGTAAGCAGGCCGCCGGCCGAACCCAGGCCGACGGAAACGCCGCCGATTTTCACTGAAAAGAGGCCGAGAACAACGCCCGCAGCGATGCCGAAGGCGAAAGTGAGCATATCGGTTTCTGCAATATCACGGTCGACAATGCCCAGATCCAGGCCCATCAGGTCAATGTTGTCGGCCGGGCCGGAGACTTTCAGGATATCTCCCTTCCTGATTTGCAGGTCGGCCGCCCGGCGCAAGTTTATGCGCATACGTGTTATATTGAGAAGCAGGACTCCGTAGGTGCGGGCGATATTGAGTTCTTCAAGGGTTTTGCCGACCATTTTTTTGTTGGTGACAATAACCTGAGCTGAATCGGATTGAGTGAGATGGCATTTTTCGTTGGTAATTTCATGACCTAAGATTTGCGGGGTCTGGGAAAAAAAATTGCTATTACCGAGAATCGTAATTTCATCTCCGATTTGTGGGAAGTCATCCGGTTGCGGAATAATTATTGCCCCATCCCGCTCGATTCTGGCTACGGCAAAGCCGTCCCAGTATTTTTCACGGATTTCGGAGATTTTCATTCGGGTGATTTCCTGATTAGTAATTCGGTAAGATCTGACGGCGATATCGGCCGGCCCGGATGCTGTACCAACCTCTTCTTTGCCTTCCAGGAGTTTGGCTTCTTGGGCCAGATCAAGTCCCAGCAGGCCCGGTAAAAGTTTGATGATTGCAATCAGACCGGCGAGGCCGAAGATATAGGTTATGGCATAGCCGGTGGTGATGTTGCCGATTACGGCATCAGCCGTTACACCTTGGGGGAGGCTGATATTACCGGCTCGGATGGCTTCCTGAGCTGCGGCCAGGGTCGGTGAGCTGGTCAGGCCTCCGGCCAGCAGGCCGGCCGAGGTGCCGGGCGAAAACTGGAATAATTTGGTGGCCAGGGCGGCGATCGTAAAACCGCTCACGGCAATGACCAGAGCCAGAAAAAAATATTTTACTCCATCCTCCATCAGGACGTCGAAAAAACGGGGGCCGGCCTGGTACCCCACGGAGAAGATAAAGAGGGCGAATCCGACCGCTTGAGCTCCGGCCGACATTTTAAAACCGAAATGGCCAAAAAAGAGACCGGCAAAGAGGACTCCGGCGATTGAGCCAAAAGAGAAACTGCCGACGCGCAGATTACCGATCAGGTAACCCATCCCAATAATGATAAAGAGAGTCAGGACGGGTTGATTTTGAAAAAGGTGGTAGAGGTTATTCAGCATGGTTCCTCTCCTGAAACGCAGCTAGCCGGTTTTAGGTTACGATGTTTTATTGCTGTTGAAAAATACTTTTCAAATATCACATTCAAGATTATCTTGATTTTATTTGTAATCTTGTAGTAGGGTGGCATTAAAATGTCAAGAGAAAGAAGAGGAATGGGACGTTCTTGTTTTTTGCAGTTTTGGGATTGTCTCAATTGCGGGTTCTATTTAGAATAAATAGGTTTACAAGGGTTGTCAAGTTTTGCTATCGTGGAGTTACGCTTTTAATGGATAAGAATTTCAATGAGTTTGAATTAGGAGCCATGCACATGTATAAACAGCTCACATCTATTCTTTTACTGTTTTTTCTGCTTGGTCTCACCTTTCCCGGCATAGTCGCTGCGGCCGACAAGATTTACACGCGTGATCAGTGTCTGGAGATGGCTCTTAGCCGAAACCCTCTGGTTCTGGCCAGCATAGAGAGAAGAACTCAGGCTGAGTGGAAAAAGAGATCAGCCTATGATGATTTCCTGCCCAAGCTCAATATGGATTACTCATATACCTATGTTGATGATGAACACAACATTGATGCTGACTTTGTCGGCATTGGTGAGGTAAGTGTGAGCAAACGTAATAACTATAGGATGAGCCTTTATATTGATCAGCCCCTTTTTACCGGTTTTCGTCTGATGGAGACCTACAATCTGGCTGATCTGGGCCTCAAAACCGCCATTGCCGGTGAGCAGTTGGCAAAACTTGAGATCACGTTTCAGACGGTCATGGCCTACTATAATTTTCTCATGGAACAGAAACTTCAACTGGTCGCGGAAGCGGCGGTGACCCAACTCGCTTCCCATCTAAATGACTCTGAGCAATTTTTCAAAAATGAGATTATTCCTTTAAACGATCTGCTCCAGTCAAAAGTTCATTTTGCCAATGCCCGGCAGGATGCCAGGATTGCGAAAAGCCGCACCCGGGTCTCCCGGATGGCGCTGGCAACCATCATGAAAGAACCTTTGCGCTTGAAATTTAAGGTTGAAGACGCTCCGCATCTGGCGGCTATGACCGGCAACGTGGAGTCTCTTACACTCCAGGCTCTGGTGATGAGACCGGAATTACTCCGGGCAAATTATAATCTTGAGGCCTCTAAAAAACAGATCACGCTGGCGAAAAGCGCCTATTTCCCGAACGTTTTTTTAAGTGCGGCTCATAATCGCTATGGGGGTGATATTTTGGTCGATGGTCACGGTCTCAGTGACCTGCAGGATTCGAGAGAATCCATGATCGGGGTTTACGCTTCCTGGGAGCTTTTTGCCTGGGGGCAGACCAAACATGAGGTGAGCCGGGCCGCGGCCGCAAGCCGTGAGGCCAATCAGTCGCTTACCGGCGCTATCGACGAAGTCAAGTTGGAAGTTCAGGATAATTACATCCACGCCCTGACCGCGTATGAAAACATTGCCACGGCAAAAACCGCACTTGAGCAAGCTAAGGAAAACCTGCGCATGCTTGAACTGCGTTACAAAAATCAGCTTTCCACGAATACTGATGTTCTTGATGCAAACACCCTGTTAACCGATACGGAAACAAAATATTACCAGTCCGTCTACGACTACAACATCCGGCTTGCCGGACTCGCCCGAGCGGTTGGAGTTAATAGTTGGAAAGAGTTAAACGTAAATTGATGACTGTAAGTTAATCTAAAGAGAAAGGTTAAAAAAAATCATGATACCACAAAAAAACCACCGTCTGCAAAAAAGCCTCGTGGGGAAAATCTTCTTTTTGATCTCTATTGCAGTTATTACAGCCCTTGCTATAACCGGTTGTTCCAAAAAAGAGGAACCGGTCAAAAAAGAGGTTATTCGACCGGCTAAGATCCAGACTATTGAATCGGCCGAGACGACTAAAAATTTCAAATTTCCCGGTAAAGTCCAGGCCTTAGACCGGGTTGAGATCTCTTTTGAGGTTTCGGGTAAACTGGTTGAAGTGGCGATTAAAGAGGGGCAACAGGTAAAAAAAGGGGATCTTATCGCCCGCATTGACGCCAGTGATTATAAGAACAATCTTGTCGCCCAGCAGGCCCGGGTTAATCAAGCCAAGGCTGAAGTTGACCGCTATGCCAATCTTCTCGATGAAAAGGTGGTAGCTAAATCAACCTATGATGTCAAGGTAAGAAATTATCAGGTGGCGGTATCGGATATGAAAATTGCCCGAAAGGCTTTTAACGATACCAAGCTTAAAGCCTCTTTTGAGGGCCTTATTGGTAAGCGGTTTATTGATAATTATCAGGTGATCCAGGCCAAAGAGCCGATAGTTTCGCTCCAGAAGATCTCGGCGATTGAAGTGGTTGTCAATATCCCGGAAAGTGTGATGAGAAAAAAATCAGAGGAGTTGTCAGTCGAAATTAGCGCTGAATTTGCTAATTATCCTGGTGATCGTCTTCCTTTGACGGTTAAGGAATATGCGCTTGAAGCCGACTCTCAGACCCAGACCTATCGGGTGGTTTTAACAATGCCGATGCCGGAAGGAAAAACTATTCTTGATGGGATGACTGCAACCGTTTTTATGAAGATAGTTTACGGCGGCGAAAATGCGGTTGAAGTTCCGGTTCAGTCGATCTTTTATGATGAGAAAGGCCAGGCTTACGTCTGGAAAACCAGTCAGGATTTACACATCAGCCGCGCCCCGGTTGCAGTCGGCACCCTGACCAATGCAGGCAATATTAAAATAAAATCCGGACTTGTTTCCGGCGACCGGATTATTACGGCGGGCGTGCAAAACCTGACTGAAGGTCTTAAAGTGCGCGAATTCACTGGGACAATGGGAGAGTAGGTAGCATGAATTTAGCTGAATATGCGATTCGGAAAAAAACGGTGACCCTGGTGTTTACTGTTTTGCTTGTAATTGGCGGCATAATTTCCTTCACCAAAATAGGCATGTTGGAAGATCCTGAATTTACCATAAAAGATGCGGTGGTGATTACGGCTTATCCCGGGGCATCGCCGCGGGAAGTGGAAGAAGAGGTAACCGACAAAGTCGAAATCGCAATCCAGCAATTAGGCCAGCTCAAAGAGATTAAATCGATCAGTAAGGCTGGTCTTTCGATTGTTACGGCTTCAATTAAGGATAAATTTACCTCTGCCAAACTGCCACAGGTTTGGGATGAACTGCGGCGTAAAGTTGGTGATGCCCAGGGACAACTGCCCCCAGGTGTTTACCCTTCTATCGTTAATGATGATTTTGGTGATGTTTTCGGTATATTGCTGGCGGTTACCGGTGAGGGATACTCTTACAAAGAGTTAAAAGACGCGGTCGATTATCTTCGTAAAGAGCTGCTTTTAGTTGAAAATGTCTCAAAAGTCTCCCTTTGGGGAGTTCGTAGTGAGGCTATTTTTGTCGAAATATCGACCTCCCGTCTGGCCCGATTGGGCTTAGGACTGGATACTGTTTATGCCTCTTTGCAAGAACAGAATATGGTGGTGCCCGCGGGCTCGATCAAGGTGGGGCCTGAATATATAAGACTCAGCCCCACCGGAGACTATGACTCGGTTGAAAGTATTGAAAATCTTCAGATCCGCGATCCGCAATCGGATACGGTTATTTATCTAAAAGATATTGGTAATGTGGTTCGCGATTATGTCGATCCCCCGAGCCAGGTTTTGCATTTTAATCAGGTACCCGCTATTTCAATGGGCATCTC
>JAYEGS010000166.1:0-3141 GCA_034659215.1 Pseudomonadota bacterium
GCCTCAAGATCGGCAATCAGTTCAGTTCCGCTCATCCCGGTATTTTCAAGCACCAGCGTTCGATCAAGGTTTGAATTTAAACTCCGCAAAGCTATCTGCAACGGAGAGGTTGGCCCCCCGCGAACTGAATGAAGCCATAACATCCCCGACCCCCACCTCTAAGGTTGTGCCGCAGATAGCAGCCCGAGGATCGGTGCTGGCCGCAAGCCAATCTTTCAAAGCAATTCCATCACTATAGGTCAAATGGATGGCTGGTAAAACATGCATATCGGCAGAGAGCGAATCTCCTTCAGCAACACTGTTAAGCAGAACCATGCCGCCGGCGCCGCCGGCCAGCAGATTCTCCCCTTTTTCAACCCGGCCAATCTCGCCGCGGTCACAAACCACAATTTCTCCATCAAAGGTTCCCGGAGCAAAGGGGCCGAGAGCCAGAGCATCGTTATATGGCGGATCACCGACATAAACCAGATCCGCCTGACCGTAGCCGGAGGTAAAACTCTGGCCGACAAAATCGAATATTTCCGCGCCATCACTGTTAGCAAAATTGCCTATCCTATTTTGAAAGGTTCGATCATGCGTGCTCGCCCCGACCGTCAACAACCAGGGGGCATCGCCCGGTGAACCCACAGTCTCCGCCCCGGGCCCGCTGTTTCCGGCTGATGTTGCCACCATAACCCCAGCCTCGCGGGCGGCAAGAAAAGCCAAACTATCAGCATCACTCCAAGGATCAGAAGAGCCGCCCCCAATCGAATAATTGATCACATCAACCTGATCACTGACCGCCTGTTCAATCGCGGCAATCAAAGCCGATCCCGGACAACCGCCAACGCTGTCGGGGTAACAGACTCGATACGAGATAATATTGGCATGCGGAGCCACACCGGAGATGGCGCGTTCCATCGCCAAGGTCGGAGCTTCAACCAAAGCATCAAACAATACATTGCCGGCCGCCGTACTTGCGGTGTGCGAGCCATGCCCATGAACATCAAGTGCGGTCTCAGGGTTGCCGACAACCTCCGGCGTCATATTATAGGCACCAATCAACTTGTCGTTACAGAAGGCAGCATCATAATCGGGGTGCAAAGGGTTGCAGATACCATAAAAAATCCCGCGTGGATTGTTGTGGTCGTAGGCATCGCCGCCAATATCGGCAAAGGATGGATTGTGCGGATTGATACCGGTATCAATAATGCCAATAACCACCCCCTCCCCTTTCACCGGAAAGTCGGCATCATTCCAGAGCTGATCCGCCCCGATCCATTGCGGGCCGGCATCGGTATGAATAAAACTCATTTTCTCCGGTTCAACACTGACAACCCCCGGCAACCGTTTTACTTTTTCCGCCTCAGCCCGGGTCAGCTCAACCGCCATTCCATTAAAAACGACCTCATAACGAAAACGGCTCGGCACTGGACGAGTCAGAACCTTTGCCATACCCTGTTCCAGCACGTTTTGTTTTCCACCCAAATATTGACGATAGGCCAAGGCGGAGCTACTTTCGATATCAAGTTTCCGAACTCCGGCGGCGGCGGTCGGTGCGAAGTTGCGAATACCACCGCGATAGAGCGCCAATGGCGGATCTGCTAAACGAACAATATAGATTCCGGATTTCCCAGGTGCCACTTTAGTGCTGACTGTCATCAGCCCGGCACGCCTCTTGCCGATCTCTGGCTCTGCGGCAATAACGGAACTTGTAATAGTTAGGCACAACAAAAAAAGTACAAGTGTCAAAATAAATCTGCAACTGCGTTTCATAGTAGCTCCCGAATCAGATCGTGCATCATGTTTGATGCCTCAAAATCGAATATCTGTTTAAACAGATATTAATAATGAGTCAAGGAAGAAAAGATTTGAATTACGTTCCGAATACCTCGAATGTTAAAATTGACGTCTTAATCCTGGCGGCGGGCCAGGCGCAACGTTTTGGACGACCCAAACAGCTGCTGCCCTGGGGGGCGGGAGAGACAATTTTAAGTCATGTCATCAGCCAGGTGTCGGCAACACCGGGTATTTCCCGGATCCATGTTGTCCTCGGAGCCTGGTTCGAAGAGATTTGCACCACGTTGGCAGCCCCGCTTGAACAGGTTGAAATAATTAACAACCCCGATTGGCAGGTCGGCATGTTCAGTTCGTTAAGTACCGGACTCCGGCAGCTGAACCAGGGCAACCAAAAAAGTGACGGGATCCTCGTCCTGCTTGGCGATATGCCATTTATCACACCGGAAACCTTGGCCCTATTTGTTGATTCCGTGGATTTAAAATCTCCCCAGCCGTTGATCGCAGTTGAGAACAACCGACCCGCCCACCCCTATCTGATTCGACAATCACATATCGGTGAGATTTTATCTTTAAGTGGTGAAAGTGGCATCCGCCCCTTCATCAAAAAACAGTTTCCCAACGCTTGCAAAATTCCGGTTAGCCACACCGCCGGGCGGAAAGATATCGATACCTGGGAGAGCTATTTCACCAATCGGCCGGAAAGTTCAGGGGCAGTTATACCGCCGCCGCCCTGATTTAATATATATTAATTGCAATTTAACCATACATCGTTTATACCGACGTGACTTAGAAATAAACCCGCTCAACATTTAATATTATTGTGTAAAAAATATGGAATTCAGTTGGAAAGATCTCAGCACCACTCTGGAAAATGAAAACGGCGTTGCTCTGTGTACGATAATCGAACGGCGGGGCTCGGTGCCGCGAGAGATCGGGGCCCGGATGCTGGTGCGAAAAGATGGCTCAATCATCGGAACGGTCGGCGGCGGCATCGGTGAACATGAAGTTATCAAAGCGGCTCAGGAAACGATTGAAAAAAGCCAAAGCTGCTCGCTCGATTTCTCCCTGGCCGGCGAACAGGGACTGGAATCGGCTGCCATCTGCGGCGGTCATTTTACGGTTTTTATCAGCTACTGGTCGAAAACCGACGATTACGATCTGGCGACAGCCGTTGCCGCGACCTTGCAGGGCAGTCAGACCCACACTCTAATGGAGCGCCTTCCGCAAAATGGTTCTGAAAAAATGGAGCGTGGCCTGCTTAATCCTGAAGGTGCTAAGGTTGCGGGAACCCGCTTTGCCCCATTGCCGACGACAGTTGCAGAAACCGGCAAAACCGGGACAACGACCACCTCCGTGCAACAA
>JAYEGS010000167.1:0-3062 GCA_034659215.1 Pseudomonadota bacterium
GATCCATACGGAAAATGTCAAGCTCAACCTCAAGCTGACCGACAAAAAAACCATTGGCAACAATACTGGTGATGCCGTGCTGGGTCGGGTAGGGGGTGCCTTTCGGAACAATGATGTCGTAGCGGTAACCATCGCCTTTGGCGGTTCGACTGCGGATCGCGTAATTGGCTTTGATCGTCGCCTGGAGCCCACCTTTTTTCAGGTAACGCAAGGCCCCGATCGGGATGGCCTCGTGGGCTCTGTGACTTAAGAGCTTGGGCCCGAAAAATTTTTTCATGATGTCATTGTAGTAGTGGGTCGGCAAGCTTAAACCGCTGCCTAAGACATAGCCGACATTTTCATAGGTGACACCAAAGCCGGAAGCGAGATCAAAGAGATCACGTAAAAGAACTTTAAGTTCCCCGCCGTAGCCTTTTTGATCGAGCATTTTATGGAGATCGTTACGTGAAAGGCGTAGTTCAACTCCGTCAACAGTCTCTTGATACAGTGGTTTTAGATTAAGTTTTCCCCTGATTTCTCGGGCCTTTCTCATGTTTAGAGGAACTTTTTCGGCAAAGTAGTTTTGGATCACTTTGTCGATATCGGCACCGCCATAGTTTTTATGCATACTGCAGATAATCACACTCTGGAGTCGGGGTTCGCGGTTGTTTTCGACAATCTTGACCAGGTAGAGGTCAATGGTTGTATAGCCGAAATGAAGATAGATTAGATGCTGGTTTATCTGGTTGGCAAGATCGTAAGCTAAAAGAGCGCAAACCGCTTCGTCGACAACTTTGTAATTGATCAGGCCGATGCGCAGGCAGAACTCCTCAATCGCCGTGGCAAAAACTGAAAAGTTAAGGGGTTGGACGATAAAGACGATCATCGCCACCTGATCTTTGCCGTAGAGTTCGTGGATACGGTCGATGATATTGATCAGCAGGTCGGTGGCGGCTTGGAACGTGCTGATCTCCTGATCGCCGATAATTCGGGGCAGGTATTGTTTCTTGCCCATATACTGCTTCATATATTTGAAGGTTGCCGAAGAGCTGAATTTTTTCCGGCTGAAAACCTCTTGGCCGCAATAGATACGATCAGCATAGCAGATCATGGCGGGTACCAGGTGGATCTTTTCCGGGCCTTTAGGCGTGTTGATTTCAACTGTAGTCGAAATCTCACCCAGGTGAACGGACTCGATCCGGCCGCTCTCCTCATCCTGGCTGTAGACCTGCAGGTTGACATTATTAAAGAATATCGAGACTGTTTTAGCCATTAGTGCCTTGCAGGTTATTTTCTGCACAAAAAAAATTTAAAAATCAGAAAATGTTCTGATAAGAGCACTTATTTGCGAGCCCTTAAAATAAGTTTTGGGTTGCGGTGATTGTTCCCGCATTAGAGTTTCCTGACCTTGAAAACCTTCAGCTCCCGAGTTTGAGAGGCTTCATTGTAGACTTTAAGTTCTCTGGAGTTGCGCGTGATTTTAGTGATTCGATCAAGGATCTTTTGTCGGAGTTCATCGTAATGCGGCCGTCCTCTGATAAAGTCAATAATCTTGTTTAAGATCGGCAGGCTTTGAAAATTGTCGAGTTCGTTTTCCTTATCCAGCAGGAGATTGAGAACTGTGTTTATACTTTGGCGGAAAAAACCGCTGTAGCGCCGTGTCCTGTGTACTACTATCGCAAAACAATCACTGCCGTCAACCTCGATTTCAGAGAGCAGATGCATGGCCATCAGTAAGGGGAAGTCACGGGTCGCCGCGTCGTGAACATCGCCGGGGCCGAGAAGCAGTTCGATCAATTGAACCGGTTGCTTTTTGATGTTTGCAAAAAGTTCTTCACCTGAGGGCTGAGTGCCGATGGTGACGGCGGTCAGTAGTTTTTCAATGGTCAGGTTGGCAATCTCAGGATGTTGCTGAAAGAATTCCGCCAGGGCATCGGTCATTCTTTCGAGATCGCGGCCTTTAGTCAGGCGCTCTTTGATGGTCAGGGCGCGAAGCTCTTCACGTTCTTTGAGCAGGGCCAGCAAGAGGGGGATATCGGCGCTTATAAGTTGAGGCGATAAAAGGTTGAGCAGGCGGTAAGAGAAAGACCAGTCAATGTCGCCTAAAAGAGCCATGAGTTTTTGCCGGGTTTTGGGAGACTCGGCAAATCGGCACATGAAGAGGGCGATCTCCCGGTAGTGCGGTTTGAGGACGGGGCTTTTTAATTTATCTAAAATGTCGGCCCAATTTTCACCGTAACCTAAGCTTGCCAAGGCTTTGAGGAGCCTCGGGTAGAGTTCAATGTTCTCCGACCATTGGGCCAGTTGATTGGCGGCCTCCCGAGTTTCACCCGGCCAGGGTGACCCTGCCAGGGTCTGCAAAAGCAGGTTGAGCTCCTCTTTTTTGTTAGTTTTGTTGAGCAAATCCAGGATCGTTTGCAAAGCCTTTGAGTTTCGCCTTTCACTAAGAGCGGCCAAAGCTTCCCGGCGTTCATCAAGGTTACCTTGCCGAGCTCGGTTTTGCAGTAATTCAAAGGCTTCAGGGTTTTGGCATCCAGCGAGGTCGGAGAGGGCGGAGGTTCTTTTTTTGCGGCGCCACGATTTGCCGGCTTTTAACAACTTTTTACAGCCCTCCTCATCGCCAAGGCGGGCCAGGGCACCGGCGGCTGCGGGGGTGTCATCGAGTAATTTATGCAACTGGGGACGGCAGCCCCCAAGTTTCAGGCGCCCGGCGGCGTGAATCGCGTATTCTACGTCAAGGCCGTTAGTGGTCAGCAATGTTGCCACCAGGTTGGCAACATTGCTCTCTTCTTCGGGATTTAATGAGGGGCCGAGAAAATCTAAAAGTTCCGGTTTTTCTCTAATCAATAGAAGATCATTTTCAAGTAGGAGATCATTAAAGAAAAGTTTTGGGTGACGAGTTTTGAGCAGAGTGAGGCCGGTAAGTCGTGGTTCACGTTCAGGGATGGCGCAGAGTAAAGTCAGGCAGAGATCTGCAGGGAAAAGTTCGACGGCGGTGGCGGTAGCCGCGTCAACTGCTTTATTGCGCTTTAAAAGGGAGTGGAAATAGTCAAAAAAAGAGACGTTCGGATGGTTGTTAATGA
>JAYEGS010000168.1:0-3059 GCA_034659215.1 Pseudomonadota bacterium
ACACCATTGGCGACTGAATCGACAATCAGCTCAATCTCTTTGAGCGCATGAACAAACTGGGCTCCAAAATCGATAGCACCATAGAAGTGACTAAACTCTGCATACCAGTAACTTTGTCGGCGTTGTCGAACGATTTGCGCACAATCGCCTGAAGAGATGGTCTGTGCCGTAACCTCTTGTACCAGATGACTGAGTATTTTTTTATCAATCAAGCGGAAGTAGTCCAACTCGACCAACTTGCGGAAATCTTGCTTCTGCAGATCCCCTTCAATATTGAGAATTGTGGCACACTCTTCCGACAGTTTTTCAAACGCGACCTGATGCCTGACATTGTCTTTCCAGCGCCGGAGAAAAACCAGAGCCTCATTCGACAGTCGCACAGTTCCATCAGTGTGCATAGCGTAGCAGGACTTGAACAGTTCGATGGCAAAATCACGAATAGAGGGTGAATCGGAAGCGTACCCATAATGGCGCTTAATCTGCTCCCATAAAAACTGATCGAGCTTACAGCGTTCGATCTGGCGACATTTATCATCCCTCCCAGCAGCCAGTTCACCCAGTAAACTTTCAAGGATCTCATCCACTCTGGGCTCTGCAGCTGAACAAGCTGCCACCATTTTCAAACGAACGATACCGGGCGTATCATCCTTTTTCAAAAGTTTTCCGAGTGCTTGACGTCGTTTAACCGAATTGAAAAATTCGGCATGCTCCTGAGCCAAACCGGAAAATTCGATCCCAAGCTCAAGTTCCGATAGCCAGATAGCAATCTGATCCGTCCGAAACTCTCCATGTGCAAGTTGCACATCAAGTAGCCAGTTATTCACCTCTTCAGGTTGTGCCCCTTCACGATAAAGGAGAAACTTCTGTTCCGGTTGTTCCCTCAATATCCGATACTTAACACTAAACTCATTATTATTGAGCAAGATCTTTTCAATGCCCGGCATTTGCAAAGCGTCAAAGTCATCACGTAGCTCTTTTTTATAGTCGTACCAGAAAATGATGCGGTGCTTCTCAAATAATTTTGTAAAAGCTTGAGCAATTCGATTCATGAATTTGTGGCCTTCAATGTTCTAAGAGACTTTGGATTGAATTTGTTCAATAAGTTTATAAACGGTTGTTCCTGTCTGCCGCGGCCAATCGTTACAGGGTGGTAAATCCTTTTGCCTTGCACGCTGTATAGCAGCATCTAAATTTTTGATTAATTTTTTTGTATCGACATGACCCTTGGAAAAATTTGGCAGCCATTTCAGGAGACGTTTTGTGCATTGGTGGGAATTTGCAATTCCGTTCCCATCTTCAAAATGAAGTAATAGCCAAAACTCAAACTTGGGGTTGCTCACCGCCAGACCATACCTATCGTCTTTTTGACTCCAGTCATAAACGGTTTGAAGTTGATCATCTGTCCACCCATCTTTATCAACAACCAGCCATGCCTCATCTTTGGAACGTAGCTGCTCTTTTTTAATATATTTTTCCATTCGGGCAAGAACTCTGTAGTGGCGAACTTTTATTACCACCCTTCAGGCACTTAACGTGAATGACAGTTTCAGTATTATTAAACAGATGAAAATATTGTGGTTCTGTTACTGCACCCTCGGTGGCAAGGATGAACATCCGGCGGTAACGGCGTGTTCCAATTGGTCGTTTGAAACGGCGATATCCAGCCATTATCCTTGCCCTGCTGCACATTTATCTACATTTAAAACAGTGGGAACAATTTTAGGAACCCCTCCCAGGCGCCCCTGAAGGTAGCTTTTTCGGATATCCTTGTCATAGCGAACATCTTTGTATTCACTAAATGCCAGCAAGGTTGAAACCCCTTGCCGGTCACGCTCTGCCACCCACATTTCATCACGGCGTAACAGGTCTTGATCCATGAGCAAAGCATCGTGCGTGGTAAACAGAAGTTGCGAGCGGGTATCTTTAGAACAGGTAGCAAGATAGCCTTCAAGTAATTGTCGTGTAAGCAATGTATGTAAACTGCGGTCCACCTCATCTATAATGTAAACCTTTTCTGAGGTCGGAGTTGCTACCTCAAGAAATGCCGGAAGCAAATCAATAACCCGTTGTGAGCCATCCGATTCGTGCCGAATATCAAATTTAACTTTTTGACCGTCCAGCCCTTCATGGTAAGAGACCAGCTTTTTAGCGATCAGCTCACCCTCTTTGCGGGTAACAACAAAACGCTCCTGCATGGGGTCAGTTAATAATCGGACTGTCATCCCGTCCTTAACATCCTCCTGTATTTGTGCTTTAACTGCCTCGGGTAAGGGCAAGTTGTCAAAAGGTATTTTCTCTTCACCCAAGCTCGTAATTCCAGTGTCAAGTTGTGATAATGATGAATTCAGGGTTTCATAGAGAGGATGATTCTCTTGAAAAAACTGCTCAAAAGGGGCAAAACGGGAATCTGGTGCAATCAGTACCAGATTATTTTTGAACCAGTCATAAACCGGCTTAAATCGTTCAACCTTTTGCTGGACAGAATTGGTTAAAAATAGCTGATTGTCGCGCGTGCCCCGAAAAGCAAACTTAAGAAATTGATCCTCTTTCAACGAAGGATCAAACATAATTGCGCCGTTTTTACGTTCGTAGAGAACCTTTTCGCTGGAACTTAAAATTTCGACCAGACGCTCTTCCACAATTTCTTGTCGAGTCAGGGCAAAGCTAAACTCATAGATTTTTTCTTTAATCAGCAGTTCAAAAGTAAACCGTGAAGGCTTTTGGGAAGATGGATTGTCAAGCCGGAACGGCTCTACCGCAATCATGGCTTCTGGCTGCGTCCCCTTTACAACAAGCATTTGGGAAAAATTCAATGCCTTAAAAAAGTTGGTTTTACCAGAAGCATTGCCACCATAAATGGCAGAAATGGGAAGTAACCGCAGTTTATATTTTGCAACCCGTGGTAGCCGCTCACCGTGCTGCCGCTCTTTGCTGGCTAGCATAGAAAACATCACCGGATCACGAAAAGACATCCAATTTGCAACTGAAAAGTTAATTATCACAACATCCTCCTTGAGAGAAAAAATCTCTTTATGAGCACTTTAGCATATCTTTTGCCA
>JAYEGS010000169.1:0-3050 GCA_034659215.1 Pseudomonadota bacterium
CCGGGATCAACGCGGTGCCGACCTCCACTGTCGATGCCGCCAAAGGGATGGGCATGACTTCATGGGGAATTCTTCTTAATGTCGAGTTGCCCATGGCGATGAAGGTAATTCTGACTGGATTCAGGGTTGCATTGGTGATCAATATCGGGACGACGGCTCTGGCCTATTTGATCGGCGCCGGCGGGATGGGAGATTACATTTTTTCGGGCATCAATATGATGATGACGGAAAAACTTCTGGCCGGAGCCATACCGGTAACCCTGATGGCGTTGCTGGCCGATTTTATGGTGGAGCTTTTGAGCCTGTTTCTGGTTTCCAAAGGGCTGCGATTGACCGAAGAATAAACTTTAAAAAAAGGAGAATGGATGATGAAAAAAAAGGTTATCGGTTTGTTTTGTATGACGGTTTTGTTGGTTTCTTTATCTCTGCCTGGACTCAGCCTGGCCGGAGATAAAAAAGTGACCATTGGCGGCAAGAACTTTACGGAACAGTATCTGCTGCCGGAGATGGCTAAAATTTTGTTGGCAAAAGAGGGCTTTGAGGTGAAGGTTAAAAGCGGCCTGTCAACCGCTCTGGCCCGGAAAGCTCTGGAACAGGAAGAGATTGATCTCTACTATGAATACACTGGTACGGCTTATACGACTTTTTACAAACAGAAAGACCCCGCGGTGATGAATAATCCTGAGAAGGTGTATACGTGGGTTAAAGAAAAGGATGGGGAAAAAGGATTACTCTGGCTTGACCCGGTACAATTTAATAACACCTACACCTTGATGATGAATCAGTCTCAAGCTGAATCCTTGGGGATTAAGTCGATTTCGGATTTGGCCGCCTATGTCAAGAAAAATCAGGATAAGCTGATATTTGCTATCGGCACGGAATTCTGGGAAAGACCTGATGGCTTCAGGAAACTGGCCAAGGTCTATGGTTTGAAAGTTCCATTCGCTAATCTCAAAAAGATGTCTCTTGGTCTGGCTTACAAGGCTTTAAAAGAGAATCAGGTTAATGTCGGCATGGGTTTCGCTACTGATGGCCGGATTGCCGCTTTTAAGTTTGTCAATCTTGATGATGACCGAAAGTTCTTTCCGGTTTATAATCCAGTTCCGGTGATCAGGAAGGAGGTAATGAAAAAATATCCTGAAATTAGTGCCATCCTGAAACCTCTGGCGGATAATTTAAGTAATGCTGATATGCAGGAATTGAACAAGCGGGTGGATGTAGGTCATGAGGCTGAATCCAAGGTGGCGCGAGACTGGTTACAGACAAAAGGACTGCTAAAATAGTTTAATTTGAAAAATATACTCGAAAAGGAGAGAAATTATCATGATTAATCGTTTATATATTGTGGTGCTCACCGTATTTATCGGTATGAGCTTCCTATTGATGCCGGCAGTCGGCATGGCCGGAGGTGATGATGCCGGTTCTCTGCGGGCGGAGATGGAGGCTCTGAAGGCCAAACTTGCAGAGATGGATGATCTTAAGGTCAAACTGCTGGAGATGGAAAGAAAGTTGGCGGCAGTGGAAGATACTCAGGCTGAACAGCGGGAGGCGATCGCGGTTGAAACTGCGGCGGCTGAAGACGAATCGGTCAAGGATATCACTATTGGCGGCGCCATGCGGGTTAATTACAGTAACAAGGACTGGAGCAGCAAGGCGAAGGATAAGGGCGGTGATATGGCTTTTGATATCTTTCGACTCGATGTCAATGGTGAATATAATGACCTACTGATTTCCGCCCAGTACCGCTGGTACAGTTATATGGATGTTATCCATCACGGCTGGGTCGGCTATAATTTTACCGAAAACATTCAAGGACAGTTGGGAATCACCCAAGTACCTTTCGGCCTGCTGCCTTACGCCTCCCACAACTGGTGGTTTGGGGTTCCTTACTATGTCGGTCTCGAGGATGATTATGATATGGGGGCCAAACTGCTTTACAAAAAGGGTCCTCTGGATATCCAGTTCGCCTTTTTCAAAAATGAAGAGTGGGGCAGCTCCGGTAAAAACGAGCGCTACTCTTTTGACGTCATTAATAAAGGCGGCCTGAATTACAGCAACGAAGAGGATAACCAGTTCAATCTGCGGGTTGCCTACACTTTAGACCACGGCGATCTGGGTTCCACGGAGATCGGGTTTTCCGGTGAGTGGGGGATGCTCTACAATGACATTACCGAAGATCACGGCGACCACTGGGCGGCGGCGGTGCACCTAAACGGCCACTACGGCCCTTGGAACCTGATGCTGGAAGCGGCCCGCTATGAATATGATCCGGAAAATCCGGATGGGGCTAATGATGACAACATCCGCATGGGCGCCTTTGCCACCGATTATGACGTAGCCGCTGAAGGCAATATCTATGTCGCCAACTTAAGCTACGATCTGCCGGTCGAATGGGGGCCGATTACCAAGCTGACCTTCTATGACGATTACAGCGTCCTCGACAAGGATATCGGTGATGGAGATAATTCCTATATCAACACCTTGGGCTGCATGATCAGTTCCGGGCCGATCTACACCTATATCGACTGTGTCATGGGCAAAAATATGGTCTGGTTGGGGGCTGATTCAGATGCGCTTGGCGACGGCAGAAACAATGATTGGCACATGCGCTTTAATCTTAATGTCGGCTACTATTTTTAAGGTTTTCGTTCATTCACTTTATACGCTCTTGAAAGAGTTTAGAACTTCATAATCGACTAATTAAGGGAGAAAAGTTGCAAAATTCTTATGGTATATCCAATTTACGGGATGTGATTCCAAAACTGTTTGCTTTATCTGACAATAACCCGAATGATCTGGAGGATTGGCGTACTGATCTTCTGGATATGGTTAATGAACTGGCAGATGTGGCCTTAAGTCAAAACTCTTCGACTTCACCGGATCTGTCGCAGCAGATTAATAGATGTGCTTCAACTTTACGTATCATTTTTTCATCACAGGCAGAGAAGAAAAGTAGTTTTTGCGTAGTTCAGGCTCTCTTTGATATTACTCACAAGGTTGAACGCGAGGATTTACAACCGGCTTTTTACGCCGAGCTCGTTTTTTTGTTT
>JAYEGS010000170.1:0-11777 GCA_034659215.1 Pseudomonadota bacterium
TCCGGAAAAAGCCGAAGGCAGCCGTTGTCGGCAGATAGCGCCGCAAACCGTTGTCAGTCAACTTGACCAACTTGTACGCACAGCGCAGAAGCCGCCTCAACTGATCCATTTTCTCGATAATGCGTTAAGTCCGGCTCTGATGCGAGCCCTGATTAATCAGCCGCCGGGGGTGCCGTGGTACGGTTTTGCCCGTATCGGCGATGATCTTTGTGACCTTGAATTTTGCCGCAAACTCAAGCAGGCTGGTTGTCTGATGCTGAAATTGGGGGTTGAGTCAGGTGATCAGGAAGTTTTGCAGGCGATGCAGAAAGGTATTTCTTTAGAGCAGGTATCGACCGTTTTAAACAATCTGCAACAGGTTGGGATTGCGACGTATGTCTATCTTCTTTTCGGTACGCCGACCGAAGCCCTGCTAGAAGCCCGGCGGACGCTCGATTTTATGGTTAAGCATAGTCAGGCGGTGACGTTTCTTAACCTCGCTATATTTAACTTGCCGTTATACAGCCCCGAAAGCCAGGAGCTTGAGGTGCGTGATTTTTATTCAGGCGACCTTTCGCTCTACGGCGATTTCATCCATCCGCGCGGCTGGCAGCGGAGAGAGGTTAGGCGCTGGCTCGATCAGGAGTTTAAACGCCATCCGGCACTTGCTCCGATCATTAAACGCGACCCGCCCTCTTTTACCTCCAATCACGCAGCGTTTTTTGTTTAGGAGGCTGTTCGAGAATGCCCTTTTTCCCCAGCTCTTCGTTATTTTTTTAAAATAATGCTCGGAATACTAAGTGTATGCCTGCGCTTATTTTCAAAAAATGCCTCAATCTGAGAAAAAATTGCTATTCTCGGACAGCCTCCTGATAGTGGAGAGTCCAAAATGATTGATCATAAAAAACTGGCCGTTATTCATATCGTCAAACGGGAGTTGGGTTTTTCCGATGCTGAGTATCGCGATTTTCTCGAAAAATCGTGCGGCGTCCGCTCTGCCAAAGAGCTCGACGAGGCAAAATTCCGCGTGCTGATGCGCGATTTTGCCAAAAGTCGTCACTATCGCCTCAATCCAGAGGGGCTGACTATTCGTCAGAAACTCTACATTCTGCATCTTGTCGAAGAGCTCGGCTGGAGCCTCAACCATTTCAATAACTTCCTGGATAAATACTATCAGAAGTCAGTTCTTGACAATTTTAGTAAGAGTGAAGCCAGCCGTTTGATCGAGTCGTTAAAACAGGTAAAGAAGCATCAGAGGTAAATTCTTTCTGAAATTGCAGCGCCCATCTCGGCCGTGTTAACGGTTTTCTTAGGGTTTATGGCGATGTCGCGGGTGTGGATGCCCTCTTCCAGAGTTTTGCTCACGGCGTTGTCGATGGCGTCGGCGGCTTCATCAAGGGAAAAACTGTAGCGCAGCATCATCGCTGCCGAAAGTATCTGGGCGATCGGGTTGGCGATGCCTTGACCCGCAATATCGGGAGCGGAGCCGCCGGCCGGTTCAAAGAGGCCGAAATTCTCCCGGTTGAGGCTGGCGGAGGCTAAAAGGCCCATTGAACCTGTGAGCATGGCGGCTTCATCGGAAATAATATCGCCAAACATATTGCCGCAGAGCATAACGTCAAATTGGTGCGGGTCTCTGACCATCTGCATTGTCGCGTTGTCGATATAGAGGTGGTTTAAGGCGACGTCGGGATACTCTTTGGCGACTTCGCAGACGACTTCGCGCCATAAAACCATTGTCGTCAGGACATTGGCTTTATCTATGGATGTGACCTGGCCCCGCCGTTTACGGGCAGCGGCAAAAGCTAAATGAGCAATTCGTTCAATTTCGCCCCGGCTGTAGACCATCGTGTCGAAGGCTTTTTCAGCTTGACCTTCGCCCGTCCGGCCTTTGGGCTGACCAAAGTAGATGCCGCTGGTTAATTCCCGCACGCAGAGGATATCAAAGCCCTCTTTAACGATATCCGCTCTTAAAGGGCAGGCTGCGGTCAGCGAGGGGTAGACCCGGGCCGGGCGAAAGTTGCAGAAGAGATCAAAATGTTTGCGTAAGGGCAAAAGCGCGGCCCGTTCCGGCTGTGCCGCCGGCGGCAGATTTTCCCATTGCGGCCCACCGACCGAGCCAAACAAAATGGCATCACTCTCTTCGCAGATCTTCAAGGTCTCCGGCGGCAGGGCCGAACCTTGTTTGTCGATAGCACAGCCGCCGACATCGGCAAAGCAATATTCAAGTTGAAAAGAGAATTTATCCTGAACGATATCAAGCACTTTAAGCGCTTCCCGCATAACTTCCGGGCCGATACCATCCCCGGCCAAAATCGCAATTTTTTTCATTTTAAAATCCTTGTTGGTTGATTATAACCGCTTTAAGTTAAAGCCGGTCAGGTAGTTATTTGGGCTTCGCCCGGCTTCGAGGGGGGTCAGAGCTCAGAGCGGCAACCGGCTTGCAGTCGGCGCCTGGAGGTCTGACCCCACATCGAGATAGAGTGTAAGTTTATGTCGCGGTTTTTGCCCCCTAAATAGAGTGTTGAGGGCAAAGTTAAATGCTTAGATGCTAGGCACGCTAACCCTGAGGAATGAGGCGTACAATAAGTACGCCGCAGTGACGAAGGGTTAGCGTAACGACGCAGATGAGCGTTTAACTTTGTCCTCAGGTCATGCGGATGGCGAATTGGGGACAAAAGCCAACACAATACCCGCAACGCAGACAAAGATCGGGGTTGATTTTTGGTTTGCTCTCTTTAGACTCTTTGGCGATAGCATGATTGGGGCAGGTTTCGATGCAGCTGCCGCAATCTTTGCAGAGAAATTCGACAATCTGAAAACATTTTTCTTCGATAACCAGTTCCGGAAGAGTCGCGATCTCGTCTGGTGCGGCCTTAAAATAGGCCAGATTGTAGTCAACTTCGCTTGAGCTAACCATGCCCATGGCGATTGGTACGCGGCTGATATCGCGGACAAAACTAACCGCCTCATGAAAATCTTTGACCAGGGAACCGCCACCCAGAGCTTTCATGAAATAGATGCCTTTATCTTGATTCAGGCAGAGTTTTATCGCATCTTCCATCTCGGCAACCGTGCCATAAAGAATGCCGATTCCGCTTTTATTGATAATCGGAAAGACGACATCAACTTCGTCAATCTCCGCCGCCAGACGGACAGTCGGTACTGAATGGGTGCTGATGCCGACAGCTTTGATGAGGCCTTGCTCTTTACAGTCGAGCAGAGCCTGCCAGGCTCCCGAACGTTTGGCAAAAACATTTTCATTTTCCGGAACCCGGGCCGCATGGAGATGGAAGATGTCGATATAATCAACCTCCAGCGCTTTTACGCCCTCTTCCACCGCTTTTCGCATCCCGGCATAATCTAAGGCCATCGATTTGCTGACAATAACCGGTCTCATGGGGGCTTCTTTTAAAGCTAAACGGATTGGTTCATACGTCTGATAGAGTTCGGCCGTATCGATAAAGTTAACCCCGCCGTTAAGCGCCCGCAGAATAATCTCCGCACCCTCTTGGGCCGGAATATTTTTCTGTAAAGGACCCATCGGCAGAGCCCCGAAACAGAGTTCACTAACCTCGATACCGGTTTTTCCAAGAAGCATCTTTTTCACTATTTTTCACCTTTTTTTATTAGTTGATCCCAGAGCAGGCCTTTGAAGCCGAAGCGGCGCATGATCGTCATTCTCTCTAAAGCTTCAGGGGGCGGGAAGAGGCGTTCTCGATGGCCCTGGCAGGCGGCGGCAATCGCCTTATTCATGGCGGAGGGATCGATTTGGGGTGAAAAGTAGTAGATTGGTCGCAGCAGAGAGGTTGTCTCGGAGATTACATTATCTTTCAGGGCTCGTTGATAGAGTTGGGTGCCGGGTAGAATGCGGAGGCCGGAGAAGGCGAAGATGACGCTGCCGGTGAGCTGGTCGAGATTGGCGAGACCCTCATGCAGGGTTTTGGGGGTCTCTTCGGGGCCGCCGAAAATAATGTAGTGGGCGGTTGGCAGATTCAGGCTCAGGCAGGCCTCGTGGGTTAAGCGAATATCGGCAAAGCTAAAGCCTTTATTGAGGCCTTGCAACGTGGTGTCGGTGACCGCGTCGCTGCCGAGTTCGAGGGCAAAGAGACCGGCTTTCTGCATCAGTTTAAGATCTTCGCGATTTAAGCCTGCGGGGCGAAAAAAAGCGCACCATTTGATATCAATCGCGCGGCGTAAAATCTCTTCGGAGACGGCGAGATGGTGACCTTGACTTTCATTAAAGACGGAGTCGACAAAAAAGAGGGTTTTAATCCCGTGATCTTTTTGCAGTCGTTCGATATCATCAACTACGGCTCCCGCCGGGCGGCGGCGGAAAGTGCGACCCTCAAGTTCAGGATAGGTGCAGTAACAACAACGATGTGGACAGCCGCGTTTGCTCTGGAGGTTGGCGATGCCGCTGCGATTCTGGTAGAAATTGAGGAGCTCGGGATGAAATTGCGGCGTGGCGAATTCATTGCCGTCCAGAGGGCGGGTTCCCTTGACGAGGGCCGGCGGTGAACCTCCGGTGCTAAGTTCGTTAAGGAGTCGGGGCAGGGCTTCTTCACCTTCGCCGATAACTCCGTAATCAGCTTTGAGATAGTCTAAGATGGCTTCCGGCATCAGCGAGAAAGCCGGGCCCCCGACAATCAGCGGTACTGTGGTTAAATTACGAATGTTTATTACCGTTTGCCGGGCCTCTTCTAGATACCAGGCGTCAGCGCCGCTGAAAGAGTCGGTATTGTCGATGTTGCGTAGTGAGAGGCAGATAAAGTCGGGGCCAAATTCCCGGATTGTACTCTCCAAGGTTCGACTCTCGGTTTCCGCCGCGAGCAGATCAAATTGTTCGACCTGGTGACCGCTTTTGTCTAAAGCTCCGGCGACAACCGCCATGCCCAGCGGATAGACCACGTAGGGAGCGGTTGCTCGGTTGGTTGAGATCAATAGAACCCGGCTCATGGAGCGGCCTTAAGGCCGGGGCCGAAGTTGCGGGAGCGTTTGGGATTGTATCGTTTGTAGGTGCCGTCGGCCATCTCGCGGGCGATAAGCTTTTTGAAGAGAGCGCCCATTTTGATCTGATAGCCGCCATCAGCATAAAATGTGTCCCAGGCGTAGTGAAAGAGCTCCTGCAGTTTGGCCGGGGTCATCTGTTTGGGTTGGAAAACGACCTTGTCGGTGGTGTAGTCGATCCAGTTATTGTGCAGGATTCGTTTTTCCCGTTCGAGTTGTTCCCGTAAAGGGGTATGGAGAAAAGGGGTCAGAATTGTGAATTCAGCGACATCCAGATTGATGCCCATAAGGAAATCGATGAGATTCCTGATGTAGGTTTCATCCTGATCATCGGTACCTAATAAAATTGTCCCTTCGACGCCGATACCGTGATCTTGTAAACGTTTAATCCGCCCGGCGATAACCGGTGAGGTGTCGATAATTGCTTGATAGACATACCAGCAACCGGCTTCAGCGGCTAAACTAACGACTTTTTCATCATCTAAAATTGGATGTGAGACCCATTTTTTCTTGAGCGGTATCATAGCTGTGAAAAGCTCAATAAGCCAATCGCGATCCTGGGCTAAAGAGTTGTCGACGATAAAGAGGCGATTGTTGGGGATCGCTTCCATTTCAGCGATTACCTGTTTGATCGGGCGGGGCCGAAATTTACGGCCGCCGAGATAGGCAGTGCTGCAGGGGAAACAGTTGAATTTGCAGCCCCGTGAAGCGTGTACCAGGTCAAGCATCTGCACGCCACGGTAGTTATAGAGTTTGCGGTTCAAAATATCACGGCGAGCCGGGCCGACCAAGGCGATATCGGGGTGGTCGTGGAGATAGTTGTAGACGGGTTTGATGCGGCCCGCCTTAAAATCATCAATAACCTGTCCGAAACGGCCCTCGGCTTCACCTAAGAAAACGCTGTCGGCATGCTCTTGAACCTCCTCGGTATGGAGCATCGTCGCAATCCCGCCAAAGAGAACCGTCACTCCTTGAGCCCGAAAATGGTCGGCAATGGCAAAGGCTCGCGGCAACTGACAGGTGAGCATTACCGAAAGGGCGACCAGGTCGGGTTTCTCGTTAAAATCAACCTCTTCAAGATTGTCGTCGGTGAATTTCAGTTCAACTTCTTTGGGCACGGTGGCGGCAAAAACCACCGGTCCGTGCGGCGGCAGGTGAAATTCGGTCTGCTGTTTCAGTTTCGGCCAGCGGGGGTAGATCAGTCTCATTTTCATATGTGATGAACCTTAATCGATTAAATTTAATATAAACCGGTCAAATTATTTTAATCAACGATAAAATATCAGCGCAAGCTTGGTCGTTGTAATAAAAGCCACTCTTTTTAGGGTTACAACTTATTGTAGCATAAAAAGAACCCTGTCGTTTCTGCTCTTTTTCCAAAACAAGAAAGAGAGCTCCTGAAAAAAATGGAGCTTTGGTCGTTGCTTTTTCGAAGAGGTTGCAGATTCCGACAATTACCACATCTTCATCGCCAAAACTAAGTTGTTCGAGGCCGAGGCGCAGGGCGTCGCTACCACTTGGTTGAGGCTCGATCAGGGCCAGACTGGTGCCGTTTATGGCAAAACGTAAGGCGGCTTCCCCTAAAAAACTGGTCGCCAGAGTATAGACGAAAAGTCCCGGACTGGCAAGCCTGGGATTGTCTTGGACGGTTTTGTAGAAGTTATGATCGGTACGTTCGCAACTGCTGGCAGTGGCGCAGATCAGGCCAATATTCAGATTTTTGCCGTTCCCGGGAGATGTCGTACCATCCAGGTGCCCGGCATCCTCCAGGGCCAGGGAGACGGCCGCAACGCCGATTTGCGAAAATAGATCAAGACGGCCAAAACGTGAGCCCCCGCGCAGGGTTTGTAAAACCGAGGTCGGAGGTTTAGGTTCTCCCGCCTGCCAGAGCGGGGAGCCATCCGTTCGCCCCCGACCGCAACCTGCCGCAGTTACCCAACCTAAACCGGTGATTCGGGCGCTCATTCGAGCTGTTGTCTTGTCGGTATTCATTTTATTCGCTTCCTGCCAAAATTAAGGCCGCGTTGACGCCGCCGAAACCGGAGTTGGTGAGGAGGAGATGCTCTCCTGAAAACTTTTGCTTTTCTGAAGAGACTTGGTCGGCTATCTCCTTTTCCGCCTCCTTAAGGCCTGTGGTTGGTGGTAGGAGCTGATTTTTTAAAGAGTCGACGGCGATTACGGTTTCCAGGGCTCCGGCGGCGCCTAACGTGTGGCCGAGAGCCCCTTTTATTGAGTGGAAAGGTACTTTTCTGCGGCCGAAAAGTTCAGAAAAAGCGGCGATCTCCATGCCGTCATTATGAATCGTGCCGGTTCCATGGGCATTGATTGCGGCAATTTCCTCTGCTTCTAAGGCGGCCCGGTTTAAAGCTCGGCGGCAGGCTTTGATCAAGCCCCGCCCATCTTGGGCCGGGGCCGTTAAATGGACGGCGTCGTTGGCTACCCCCCAACCTCTGATTTTGGCGAGTGGTTTATGACCCTCTTTGCGCGCTTGTCGATCCGACATCAGGAGGAGGGCGGCGCCTCCTTCACCTAAGGCTAAGCCGTTGCGGTTTTTAGCAAAAGGGCGGCAGCAATCCGGGGTTAAGGCCTGGAGTGAGGCAAAACCGGCAAAGACAAATTCGGCAAGAATCTCGGCCGCCCAGACGAGGATAGCCTCTTGTTGGCCAGAGGCAATCCGGCCGGCGGCGGTGGTTAAGGCGATGGTTGAGGAGGCGCAGGCCGCATTAATCGTAATGCCGGGATCGTCTAAGCCGAAATGTTGGGCGACCCAGGTTGCGGCTGCAAACTTTTCGGCTGCCGGTTTTCCCTGCCAGATTTTTTCCTGGCGGTCGATGTCTCCTTTGAGGGTGGCGCCAATCAGGGCGCAATTATCCGGCAGGGGTGCGGGAAAATCCTGAAAAAGTCTTTTCAGCAGGGTCGGCAGGCGGCTTGCAAATTGCGGGTCGGTTTGCAGGTCTTTTATTTCAGCCGCAATTTTGCAGTAATAGGGATCCGTGGCAAAACGTTGGATCGGCGCCATGGCCGACTCCCCGGTGAGCAGCCTCTGCCAGATTTCAGATCGTTTCTCTCCCAGAGCCGAGACTGCCGCCGTGGCGACAACCCAGACCTCATTCACGAAGCGCCTCCTAAGTTGACACCTTGTCGCCAACGTTTCAGAAAAGTTTGAATGAAAGGCGGTGGTACCATCAAGATGGCTTTATCTTGATAGTTGAGCATCATCTGGACACTGTAACCCGAGGTTGTCAACTTACCTTGTCCATTAAAAATCCGGTACGTGAAATTGAGCCGAGCTGCCTCCGACCAGTGCAGTTCTCCTTTGATCGTGAACTGCTCACGTAGTTGCAGCGGGTGAACGTAATCGAAGTGAAGTTGGCGGATGGGGGCGGCGATCCCGTTTTTAAAAAAGTCGAGGTAGCCGATTCCATAGTGGTCGCCCAACGCTTCGCGGACATCTTCAAAATAGCTTGGATATCGGCCATGCCAGACGATGCCCAAAGCGTCAACCTCTTCGAAACGAACCCGTCTTTCAACTGTAAAAGACAAGGGTTGCGGGGCGTTGGGAACGGTTTTAAAAGGGTTTTTTTTCATGTTTGATTTAAGTGTAGAGTCATCGAAGCCACTTTCCGGGTGCCGCTGGTTATTGTGACCCGGGATTTGATGGTTTGCTGAGGCTCTTCGGCAGCGGGTTGGGCGATTTTACAGGCGACGGTAAGCGTCTGGTCGGGTTGAATTTGAGTCATGAATTTTGCTTTATCGAGTTTTTGTAAGGTTAGTTTTTGGCCGTAGAGTTTTTCGCTGACGATAATCCCGAGCAGCACCTGAAGCATTGCGGGGAGCACCGGGTAGCCGGGGAAATGGCCGTCAAAACCGATAAAGTCGGCCGCCGGACAAAAGTTTTGCCAACCACTATCCGGTTCGTTGGTGACCAGTTCTTCCAGAGCTGTCTCTTGCAGGGCCTGGCGCATGGTAATCATGATTATTCTCGGACAACCTCCTTTATCAGTTTAGCTTTGTGGAGCCAGAGAGTCAGGCGATAGTCCGGCTTGCGGTTTTGCAGGATAATCCGCTTCGGCAGCCGGTGAACCTTCCCCTGGTCGTAATCATGGTAGGTGACAGTCCAGGTCGGATCTTGTCGGTCAGCACTTATTTTTGTTAGTCGCGGCGGCTTGCCGCTGAACTCCGTTACTGCTTGCGATCGGCGGTCGGCAAAAGTTTCTCGATAACTTTCCAGACTGAAAAAGATGTGCTGAACCGCCGTAGCCACCATTTCAGCAAATTGTTGTTTTCTGCGATCTGGCGGTGGCTGGTTTTTTAAGTCGGTTGAAGCTTCGACAAGTTTGTAAGCGTGGGGTTCAACTTCAATATTGAGCAGGGTTAAACCCAGGGGGTTGAAAATCACCAAATGGGCTCGCTTTTGCTTCAGGTCGAGTTCCATAAAGCCTTCAAGCATCTCCTGTTTATTTTGATACTCAAGTTTGGCGCTCTGACGCAGGCGATAGACAGCCGGTTGTAAAAGCCAGCAATCGTCCGGCAGCCGGGAGTTCGGTAGCCGGGCCTGAGGTGACGACCCGGCGCAGGAAAGCAGCAAAAAGAGCAAAAAAATGGTCAGTAAGTATCGTATGTGTCTAAGGTTCAATAATTAAGGTTTCTCCATCATTATCATCATCTGTTTTCGGTTTGTGGGCGATTCCCTGAAGCTGGCCGAATGAGAGAATTCGCCCATCTCCATCCATCACCCGATCTTCGCCGAGTATAACCAGGCCGGTTTTATCGATAACATCTTTTTTGTATTGATACTGGTATTCAAGCGTCTTTTTCCGCAGGTTGTAGCTCAAAAGCATCCAGATCAGACCGATTATCACCGCCACCCCGAAAACCACGGCCAGGCCGATAAAGAGATAGTGGGCCGTGCGTCCGCCGACATCACCGATTACGGCCAGGATGTCGTCGAGTTTGTAGGCGATCCCGGAGAGGGCGACCAAGGTGATGAGGCCGAAAAGAAAGGGCACCTGGCGAATGACGTAGAGGAAGGCGTGAAATTTATGAATTCGGCTGCGAGTTTCGGCGGCACCTTGGTATAAGGTGTTGATTTCATCGACGATTCCCTGGTGACCAAAGATGTAGCGGTCAAAGCTTAAGACGATGATGCCGAGCAGAAAAGTGATGGTTAAAGGGATGATGAATGCGGCGAAAAAGTACGATTTCCAGGGGAAGGGGACAGTTTCAGGCCCGATCTGACTTAAGAAACTGACAAAAAAGATAAAGCCTTCAATGACGCAGATGGTAATCAGGTAGGTGCGGAAGAGCTCTTTGATCTCCTCTTTTTCAAAGAGGGAGGCGATCCCTTTTGCCTGCGGCCGGTTCGAGGTTTGAGCCCGTTTTTTTTGGGGGGAAGATTTTTCTGAGGTCTTGGTTTGATCCGGATGAACCGAATTGTGGTCGGGGTCAGCGGCATTATTAGGTGGTGACCCAACCCCGCTTTCAGGTTCCACAGTAGAGTTATCAGGTTGTGTTTGTGTCATTTTCGTAACGCTCTATGGTTTAAATGATCAAAATAAAAAAGACGATAAAAACTGCGGTTTCCTATCATCAGCATGGTTTTTCTGTCAAGGAGAATGTCGTAAATAGAAAGTCACGGTTTTGTGGAGTTGTTTTGATTAAAACTTGACAAAAACAACTCACTTTATTAAGCTTCGATTCAATCTGTATAACTTGCTGTTTTTCAGGTTAATTATCGGGAAAAAAGAGGAGCTTATTTATGTATCCATTATTTGAATTTCCAACCATTGGTGGAGGAATGATTATCGCTCTGATTGCGACTTTTCACATCCTTCCCTGTCATCTGGCGACCGGTGGTTTCTGGATGGCTTACTTTCTTGAACGTCGCGGGCACGCCGATAATAATCAGGAGTTGCTTGACTATATCAAGAAATTTGCTTTGATGATCCTGATCTTCTGTTTTGTTCTTGGTTCGATTACCGGAGTCGGGATCTGGTTTGCGAGTACGATTATCAGCCCGCGGGCGATATCGGGGCTGATTCATGTTTATGTTTGGGGTTGGGCGACGGAGTGGGTTTTTTTTGTTATTGAAATTGTAACGATTTATATCTACTATTATACGTTTGGTAAGGTGGCTCCGAAAACCCATATGCGCATCGCTCTGGTCTACGCCTGGTCCGCATGGATTAGCATGGTCATCATAACCGGCATTTTGGCTTTCATGATGACACCGGGAAAATGGCTTGTGACGGGCGGCTTTTTTGACGGTTTTTTCAATCAAACCTACTGGCCTCAGCTTTTTTACCGAACCATGATGATGCTGGCGATTTCAGGCATGTTTGCTGCCGTAATGGCGGGTTTTATGAAGCCCGGCAAGACCAAAACCTATGTGGTTAAGACCGCCGGTCGCTGGGGTCTGGCGGGTCTTGTTTTGGGAGCTCTTTTTGCGGTTTGGTACTATTACAGCCTGCCGGCGACGGCCCATGAAATTTTGGCCGATATCTCTTATGCCGGTATGATGTTCAAAATCTCACTGGGGGTCGGGGTTGTCGTCGCGCTTTACTTTCTGCTTTTGCTCACCGGGAAGGCGGTTTTCGTCCAGCCGGTACTGGCTGTTTTTATGGTCATAATTCTCTTTGTCGGGATCGGTGGCGGTGAAAGTGTGCGCGAATTTTCCCGGCGCCCCTATCTGATACCCGGTTACATGTACAGCAATCAGGTGATTGCTCACGACCATGAAGCTAAAGGTATTAAATCGGAAGTTGCTCGTTTTCAGGAAGAGGGCTTTT
>JAYEGS010000170.1:11877-14561 GCA_034659215.1 Pseudomonadota bacterium
GTGCGCGAATTTTCCCGGCGCCCCTATCTGATACCCGGTTACATGTACAGCAATCAGGTGATTGCTCACGACCATGAAGCTAAAGGTATTAAATCGGAAGTTGCTCGTTTTCAGGAAGAGGGCTTTTTGCAAAACAACTATTTTGTGCCCAAAGCATGGCGTAAGATCAATGAAAAGAACTATCTTCAGGTCGGGATGTTGATGACCAAAGCCAATTGTGTGATTTGTCATACGATGGAAGTTGACGGGCGTAGTTCATTGCCGGGGTTGATCGTTGAAATGGGGAGTACTTCAGCCGAAGATTTAGCCGCTTGTCTGGAAACCGTCGGTGATGATTATCTCTTTATGCCGGCTTTTGCCGGAAATGAAGTTGAGCGCCGAGCGGCAGCGGCTTACATGGCTTCAATTGTGCCTGATAATGAGGAAGAGCTACCAACTGCCGAGTGGGTTCTTACGGGTGAATAGGATAGTTAAATAAGGAGCATTTATTATTATGGATATTAACTCTGCATTACAGGCTTTACGTGATCCGCTGGGATTGCCGTTTTTCCCTTGGGTATTTCAATTGTTGATGGTTTTGACCTTCGCATTGCACATTCTTTTTGTCAATCTGGTTGTTGGCGGGATAGCCATTGCAGTCTATGGGCATTTCAAAGGCGGCGAGTTTAATCGACGCCTTTCGAAAGCTTTGGCCCAGGTCAGTACAATTAATCTCTCTCTGGCAATTGTCTTGGCGGTCGCCCCCCTGCTTTTCGTTCAAGTGATCTATGATCCTTTCTGGTATGTTTCCAACAGCTTGTCGGCCTGGTGGACGATGGTTTTTCTGCTGGTTGTTGCTTTAGGTTTTCTCGCCAACTATGTTTTTTATCTGAAACGAAAAAATAAGCCGCAGGGCTATGGTCTTTTTGGAATGATGGGCTTGGTTTTAGTGTTTTGTGCCGGGATTATTATCAGTGCCCTATCGGTTCAAGCTCTGGCTCCGGGCGAGTGGCTCAAATGGTACGCTGCCGGTGGTGGTGAACTGGTGACCAGTGGTACCAGTCTCTATCGTTTTGAACTTGGTCGTTTCAGCCATTTTATGGTGCCGGCCTTTATCAATACCGGTATTTTTATGATGCTCTATGCCTGGTATTTCCGGCCACGGGCGGACTTTGATGGGGCCTATCTCGATTGGGTTGGGCAAACCGGGGCTCGAGTTGCTAAAATCGCCGCCATGATTCAGGTTGTTGTCGGTTTCTGGTGGCTGCTGGCCGTTCCCGCCGATCTCCATTTTATGAAAAATCCTTTCTTGTGGATTGGGGTCTCTTTGGGTTTGCTGTTGCTGGTTGGTTTGATGAAAGGGCAATATGAACCGGATCGTTATGCCATCCCTTTGGTCCTGCTCTCATTTGTTGCGATTTTAGGTATGGGGACGGCGCGTGAGGCGCTGCGGATGACCTATCTCGGAGTTTTTGAGTACTCTATTTATGACTACCCGGTAAATGTCGATTGGGGCAGTACCGCTCTTTTTTGGGGAACCTTTGTAATGGGCTTAGTGGTTATCGCTTATCCGATTATGGTGGCCTTTAAACTGGGGCGGGGAACGCTGACGGAATCGTAATCTGAAAACGAGTGATATCTTTAAGCGTTTAATGCGGGAGAAAGGTTATGGATCTTGAAAGGTTTGGTAAACTGACGCTCAACTTGATGATTATCTGGTTTCTGGTTATAGCTGGTTTGGGATTGATTATCTCTTTTAAGAATGGAGTCTTTTTTTAGTGAATTATCGGGTTCAACCGGGTTAGTTGGCTAATCCGGTTGAGCGTACTCTTAGACTACGAGAAAATTTGTGAATGATTAAAAAGGCCCAGTGATATTTTTCATTGGGCCTTTTTGTTTTCCCGGCAGGTGACTTGACTTTGTTTGATATTTAAGTGTAGACAGCACCGGTGTTGGTGGTAATTTTATTCGGGTTGATGTGGAGAAGTCGAATGGGTGGCTATACGAGTAAAAACCTTTCGAAAAACAGCGGCGGGAAGAGTTCCGCTGCGGCCCTGCGGCAGTGGTGGAGAACCTTTGATGCGATTGACGATTATGTCACTATTCTGGATCTCGACAAACGGATAGTTTCGGCTAACCAATCGTTGCTTGAAGGTTTGCAGGTTGAGTTGAGTAAAATCTCCAACTGTAAATGTTATGCAGCTTTATGGGGCCGGGAGCAGAGTTGTCGGGTATGTCCGGTTGAGCAGGTGTTGCAGGATCGTCGAACTCATACATTGGAAGTGGAAAACCGGCGTCTGGGGAAAACCTTTGTGATTTCGGCCTCGCCGATATTTGATGACCATAACGTGATTGTCGGCATGGTTCATGTGACCAAGGATATCACGGCTCGGAAAAAAGCGGAAAATGCAGTGGCCGAGGCTCGTTCCGGGCTCGAAGTCCGGGTTCTGGAGAGAACCCGGGAGTTGACTCGGTTGAATGAGAGGCTGCATGGTGAGATTGCTGAGCGGAAAAAGGCGGAAGCCGGGCTTATCAAGCGCACCGCCGAGCTTGATTTCAAGTCACAGACGCTTGAGGAGGCAAATATCGCTTTGCGCGTGATCCTTAAAGCGCGGGAAGATGATAAAAACGAGCTTGAGGGTAAAGTCCTGGCCAATATGAAGCGGCTTGTACTGCCCTATCTTGAAAAACTTGAAAAGAGTAGT
>JAYEGS010000171.1:0-3027 GCA_034659215.1 Pseudomonadota bacterium
CCAGAACTCTTGACAAATTGTACAACGCTAATCGAGGCACACTGATGAGCAAGGCATCCCTGTCTGCAATCAAGGTGCATGGGTTGGAAACCGAACGAATTCATAATGATTCTACAACTATCAGCTATCGCGTCAGAATTCAGTTGGACACATGTAACCAACTAATATAAAGGCATAATTTCTTTTCGCCCAAAGGCATACTGTATCACAATTTCATCATATTTCCCCCGAATAGTACCTCATCTGCTCTAAAATCACCTTAACTTGCTTAATTCCGATGTCATTTTATCTCTATTGTGATATAGTATGCCTTAGGTGAACTAAAGGGAGGCATACTATATCATTATGGGCAAACGAACATATAAACAGATTCTTGAACTGCTTGAGAAAAAAAAGATTGTAAAATTTGGCGAGATACAAAAAATACTTGGCGAGGTATCCCGTATTACAACTTGTCGCTATCTTCAGCAGGTGCCGTACATGCGAAGTTACAATTTTAATGGCTCGTGGTATACTCACCGTAATCAGGTCAAGTTTGACCGTCATGGATTATATTCGCATGGTGATGTACATTTTTCCCGAGATGGCAGCATGACGGATACGGTTAAACGAATGGTGCGCGAATCCAAAACAGGTTATACGCAACGTGAACTTCAAGCCATTCTGCATGTTCGAGTACAGGTAGCATTGCTTGCCACCGTACGAAAGCGGAAACTATGCCGTGAACGTATAGGTGGCATATATGTATATATCCATTGCGATGACTCTATTGGAAAAAGCCAGCTGCAAAGGCGGTATAACGAGATTACTTCCAGCAAGAAAAAAGCGAACAGTATTCTGCCAAAAGACAGCATAATTATTCTTATTTTACTGGAATTGATTCGTCATCCAGGCGCTGGCGCAGCCGACATCGTCCGTTATCTATATGGTACGAGTCCTCCTGTGACCATCAAAGAAATAGATGAAGTATTTCGACGGTTTGATCTTGACGGGATCGGACAAAAAAAGGGGTCTTCTATACACTGACGCTATTCCGATATTATGCCTTTAAGGCAGGGTGGTCATCATCGGAGATTCAACGCTCTATAGGTGTGCCGGGAAAAAGCGAGAAATACACAACAGTTGATTTTATTGCCGAAGCCGTTCAATGTTCGGTATGTGGCGGCAAGTTGCAAATCCAAAAGAGCAAAAATCGGCAAATCACCACTATAAAAAGTGGCGCCATACAAGCCCGTGAAGTTCGTAAAGTATGCTGCGTCAATCCTTCCCACCCAGTAGAGGTCTCCTCTGAACTGGCTCAGTTGGTTCCCAGGGGGCAGCGATATGGTTATGACCTGATTGTCTGCGTTGGGCTGGCCAGATATATTCATCGAATGCAACGATCGGAGATTCAGGAGTCATTGTGGCATCAGGATGGTGTACAATTATCCGCAGGCTCTATTTCTGAACTTTGTGATCGTTTTCTTCTTTTTCTTGAGTCCCTTCACATAGCAAACAGCCCTGCTCTACGAATTGCCCTGCAAGATGGTTATCCGCTTCACATTGATGCCACCTGCGAGTATGGCAAAGGCGGTCTGTTTGTTTGTATTGATGGCCGGCATGGCTGGGTCTTGAATGCCGCCAGGATCACAACGGAAAATGAAGCAGAATTACACCCTGTTATCGAAAAAAGCTGCGAGTTGTTCGGCGATCCTGTGTCTGTCATGCGTGACCTTGGGAAAGCAGGAGGACTTGCGGTACAGCCTTTACGCAAAAGAGGAGTTGTCGATTTAATCTGCCATTTTCATTTTCTGGGAGCTATTGGCAAAAAACTTTTTGATACTGATTATGGCACACTACGTTCCTCATTAAAGAAAAGCCGTACTTGCGGTGAACTACGCACATTGTTGAGGGATTTACGCAATAATACAATTAGTGAAGTTTATAGCGGAAAATATGGTTCAGGTGTCATGCGTGAAGACCTGCATTCCCTGATCCTTTACTTATTGGAAGGGAAAAAAGGCAAGGATGCTCCTTATCCCTTTTCGCTGCCGCATTTCGATACCTGTCGTCGTTACCTTGAGGCTGAAATATTAATAGAAAAATGGTTGCCTGAACCACGTTCCCGTGTCGAACAGACGGTATTAAAAAAAGTTGGCTCGATTCTCTCCAGTGTAGAAAAAGACGATCGTCTCCGTGCCATAATGTTTGAACTTGAAAAGCGCTTGACCGCATTTAACGAGCTACGTGATATCCTGCGGTTATCTGATGATGAACTGCCTTCCGTATATTCCAGCAAAACTGACAATGCGTCAAACTCGCAACGAATGGGAATCCCGTGCGAGGCGGTCGCGCTTTTGGAAAAAATAAAGAAAAAAACAACTGACTATCACAATGATATCCGCTGCCGGGTCGCACAGCAAAAGAAAAAGAATATCGCATTGGCCAGATCAACACCCGAGAAGATTATACTTACCTACCTGGATAGATACGGCAATCGTCTGTTTGGTCACCCTGTAAAAATGGATACTGATGGTCGCATTATTTTTGTTGCCGAGCGGACAAATAATATTCCTGAACATTTTTTTGGCAGGGAAAAGCGGAAAATCAGGCGCAGAGTAGGGCGAGCGCATCTGGGACGAGATTTAGAAGAACAACCTGCTCAAGCGGCGCTGGTTGCCAATCTGAATAGTCAAGAATATGTCAAAATTGTATGCGGTTCTCTTGATAGGCTACCGGACGCATTTGCAGCGTTAAACGTAAATTATAATTCTCCTCTTGTACGAAGCAACAAAGATACTATACTTCAACAGCGTATTTGTGCATTGCTGGATGACAAGAAATGAGCCTGATGAATTTAAGTTAACCGGCAACAGTTTAGTGATAAATAGCGTTTACAACTGAAAACTGACGCGATAGATAAAAAGTATTGCCAATGATGTGTTTAAAAAATGGCTTAAAAATGCTCAAAAGATGTATAACCTGACTCCGGAATTCATCAAGAGCATAGAAAATGACCAAGTCGATGAAATTTTTCTAAATCATTTC
>JAYEGS010000172.1:0-14458 GCA_034659215.1 Pseudomonadota bacterium
TAGGATCGATGGCATCCTCCGTTCTGCCATTGCAAGTTTCTGGTTTGTTTCAATACATCCCTATGAGGATGGCAATGGTCGTCTGGCCAGGGCAATTACCGATATGGTACTGGCACAAGATGAAAAATTAGCGGTTCGTTATTACAGTATCTCAAGTCAAATAATGGAAGAACGCCAGGAATATTATAAAATACTTGAGAAGTGCCAAAAGGGTGGGCTTGATATTAGTGAATGGTTAATCTGGTTCATCGGCTGTTTTGAACGATCCATAGCCAAATCTGGTGACCTTATCGGCAAAGTATTGCAAAAAGCTTGTTTTTGGGAAAGTCATAGTCAAGCACAATTGACAGAGCGGCAATGTAAAGTAATTAATCGTCTACTTGATGCCGGCCCCGGCGGTTTTAAGGGCGGATTGACAACCAGAAAATATATGGGAATGACCAAGACCAGCCGAGCCACAGCCTACCGCGAAATCACTGATTTGCTGGACAAAAAAATGCTTGTACAAAACCTCGGCAAAGGAAGAAACGTTAGTTATGGTTTAGCTTGGCCAGACCGGAAATAGCCTCTGCCGCAGCCAATGCCGGTAAAAGCTTTAACAAGAGGGTAACTGATACTCTGAATTTGCTGGTTAGCTGAATAGTTACGATCCAATAAGTTTTCCTACATCATTCCTCTCTTACCTTTACCGCCCTTGCCGCCCTTACCGCCACGGCGACGACCTTTGTGCCCCTTTTTGAGCATGGTGTCACGCTGTTCCTGAGTCAGACTGCTGAAAAAGGCGACTCGGGCGTCAATGACTTTATTGAACTCTTCCGCAAAATTACCCTGATATTCAGCTTTAAGTTTCTCGCCAACACCTTTGAAATCCGGGGTTTCAGCCGCCAGTTCAGCTTGCATAAGCATGTGGTTGCGGGCCATCGTGCGGCGCCGGGTTCCTTCGTCCAGGTTGTCGCCTTGTTGCAGACAGAGGTTGCGCAACTCCAGCATCCCGGTTTTCATCTCACCCCAAAGTTTCGTCTGGTTTTCATCGAGATTGAGGGATTCTTTGACCTCTTCCGCCCGCTGGGCAAAGTTGTCAGCCGAACCCTGACCACCTCTCGGCCCCCAGCTCCAGCCGGTAGTCGGTAAAGCCAAAAACAGAGCAATCATTAAAGTAACGGCCAGTGTGAGTGATTTACGGTTGGTTGAGTTTTTAGTAACGTTCATGGTAATTCTCCTTTTTCCTTTAACGGTTTAAAAACTTTTCAATCCAGTTTTGATGAACTCGCACCCCAAGGGCACTTCCTTCGGGGCGTAAAAAGTAACGGGATGGCTAAGTAAAAATTTCGATAGACAAGATGTTGTGGTTCTCCAGGCGCGAGACCATACATGTAGTATGTCGAGTGTCTGGAGAACCGCAACAACGCAGGATATCGGAACTTTTTACGACGCCATCAGTTTTGATATTCTGGAAGATAGTCTGCCAATGTAAAACATTTATGTTCTTTTAAAACTTTTTTGTAAAGCTTTTGTAAAAGTTATTCTTTTTGCCGAAAAATCGGCTATGATAGAGTTATGAAAATTCTTCTGATCGATGATGATGAAAAGTTGTGTCGTCTGATCCGGGCTTACCTTGAGCCGATGGGGTTTGCGGTTGAGGTGGCGCATTGCGGGCAAGCCGGGCTAGAGCTGGCTTTGCAGGGTTCGTTTGATGCCGTTCTGCTTGATGTCATGTTGCCGGAGATTGACGGTTTTGAAGTGTTACGTCAATTACGGCAGCATTCCCAGGTTCCGGTTTTAATGTTGACAGCTCGAGGCGATGAGACCGACCGCATTGTCGGGCTTGAGATGGGGGCCGATGACTATCTGCCGAAAACTTTCTCTTCCAGGGAGTTATTGGCGCGGCTCCGGGCCGTTATCCGGCGCAGTAAGATAATTGAAACTGAGCCCGCAAAGGTTACGGCTGAAAGTTCTTTTGCCGAGAAACTCTGCATCAGAGATCTGGTTATTGATGTAGGTGCCCGCAGTGTGTACCATGGCGATGAACTTTTAGCTTTGACAGCCATTGAGTTCGACCTGTTGTTGGCTATGGTTGAAAACTGTGGTCGTATTCTCTCACGGGATCGCCTGCTTGATCTGGTGGCCGGGCGTGATTATACGGTTTATGATCGCTCTATAGATGTCCATATTTCATCGCTACGTCGTAAACTTAACGATAATCCCAAAGATCCCAATTATATCAAAACCGTGCGAAGCTCCGGCTATATGTTTATAAAATAGTTTGTTTTGGGTTTACACAAGGTGAAGTTTTGTTTTTTAGACGATCAATCTTTATTAAGCTTTTAAGCTGGTTTTTTCTCAACCTCATCTTTCTGGGTCTTATCCTGATCCTCTTTTTCCAGATTCAATTCTATGTGCCGCCGGACTCATTTTTACGTTTGCATGCGGAGAAGGAGACCGCTTCATTACGTCATCTTATCCGGCATGAGCTGACCCGGATGCCGCGCTCGCAGTGGGATGAATTGCTTAGCCGTTATGGTCAGGCTTTTGCCGTGGAACTTTCACTCTTTACTCCGGCCGGTCATAAACTGGCGGGCACGATTGAGGAACTGCCGCCGGAAGTGTCAATAAAGATGAGATCCTGGTCGTCTTGGGGGTCGCGTTCTCAGCGTGGACGTTGGCGTAAGGGTCGAGAGGGGCGTCAAGGTTTAGCAACGTTTGAGTCTCAGTCATCCTTGGAGACTCCTTCCCGGTCTCCCCGGCACCGGATTCTTAGGGCGCGGAGCCGGAATCCGACCCGTTATTGGCTCGGTTTGCCGGTGCCGATTCTCAATTCGGATGGCCGCGGCTTTGTTCCGGCAATTCTTCTGGCCTCAACCGATTCACTTTTTGCTTCAGCTCTTTATCCCAATCCCCTGCCGTGGATTGCTGCAGCATTATTGATTGTCCTTTTCTCGCTGCTCTGGTGGTGGCCCATGGTGCGTCATATTACCCGGCCCTTGCAGGAGATGAATCGGGTAACCGAAGAGATTGCTCAAGGCTGCCTAAAAGTTCAGCTTGATGAGAAACGGATCGATGAAATAGGTTGTTTGGGGCGTTCGATTAACCATATGGCAATGCGTCTTGATGGGTTTATTACTGGTCAGAAACGGTTTTTAAGTGATGTCGCACACGAACTCTGCTCACCCTTGGCCCGTCTGCGCATGGGACTTGCGGTTCTGGGAAAAAGTATTAACGCCGAACAGCAGGAGGGTTTTGCCGATGTCGAGGAGGAGGCGGAAAAGATTTCTGAGTTGGTTGATGAGGTTCTAGCTTTTTCCCGGGCCGAACTGCGCCCTGAGGCGGTGACTCTTACCTCAATCCCGGTTGCTGAGATTGTCAACCGGATATTAGTTCGGGAAAAGTGGGCTGAAGATCGTTTTAAACTGGTTCTTGAACCTGACTTAGTGGTTAAGGCTAATGCCGAATTATTGCTTAGGGCTTTGGTCAATCTGTTGCGCAACGCGCTACGCTATGGTGAATCCGAAACTATGATTGAGATCAGCTCCACCCGGCAAGGCCCAGTGGTGGTTCTTGAGGTTCGGGATTATGGCCCCGGCGTGTCGGAAGAAGAACTCGAACGTATCTTTGAGCCCTTCTATCGTCTTGAGTTCGACCGAAATCGCAGAACCGGCGGCAGCGGCCTCGGCTTGGCGATTGTCAAAACCTGTGTCGAAGCCTGCCACGGTAAAGTCCGGGCTCGCAACGTTGCGCCCTCAGGTCTTAGCGTAACCGTTGAACTCCCGGCGGCTTGATTTTTTAATTAATGGTAAGGGTAAAAAAGATAGAAGAGCAGAGAAACTGCAGCCAGCAGCCACATGCCGGGGTGGATTTGACGGATTTGGCCGGAGCCGATTTTCATGATTGGGTAGATGATGAATCCGGCCGTGATGCCGATACCGAGATTGTACGTAAATGACATTAAAGTGATCGTAATGAAAGCGGGAATCCATTCGCTGTAATCGCCAAAATCAATCTTGCCAATCAGACTTAGCATCATGCCGCCGACAATAATTAAAGCCGGGCCGTAAGCATAAGCCGGAACTGCAGTCAGAATAGGGGCGAAAAAGAGGCATAAAAGAAGGGCTGCCGCCGTGACCACAGCCGTTAAACCGGTGCGGCCGCCAGCCTCAATCCCGGCGGCGGATTCGATGTAGGTGCCGGTTGTTGTCGTTCCGAGAAGAGCCCCGACAACGGTCGCCAGAGCATCTGCGAGCATGGGTTTATCAATGTCCGGCAGGTTGCCATCTTCATCGAGCAGGTTGGCGCGGGCTCCGAGGCCGATTAACCCAGCCATGGTGTCGACAAAATCCATAATGAAAACAGTCAGGATAACCGAAAAAAAGCCCCAGGTCAGAGCTCCTTTAAAATCAATTTTAAACCAGATTTCAGTTAGCGGTGCCGGAGTACTGAAGATCTCTTTGGGGGCGGGTGAGACTCCGAAAATCCAGCCGACAACGGCGGTGCCGAGAATCCCGAGTAGCATGCCACCGGGGATTTTTTTGTTGAGCATCAAGGCGATGGCCAGAAATCCGGCGATGGCCAAACCGACGGTGGGTTGGGTGAGAATTCCGACTTTTAGTGGGGCACCGGGGACACCAAGGGTAACAATGCCGGTATCAACCAATCCGATCAAGGTCAGAAAAAGTCCGATACCGGCGCCAAAAGCATATTTCAAGGAGCTGGGAATGGCCTTGGCCAGCCAGCCTCGGGTGCCGGAGAGGGTGAGAATAACAAAAAGAACGCCGCCGATGAAAACCGCCCCTAAAGCCGTCTGCCAAGTATATCCCATGACCTTGACCACTGTAAAAGCGATGAAAGCATTTTCGCCCATGTAGGGGGCGATGGCGAAAGGTCGCTTGGCGTAAAGCCCCATAACCAACGTGCCGAAAACCGCGCTTAAGATGGTTGCCGTGGTCGAAGGGCCTTTGGGAATCCCGGCGGCACTTAAAATCGCCGGGTTGACAATAACGATATAGGCCAGGGTGATAAAAGTCGTGAGCCCAGCAATTATCTCCCGGCTGACTGTACTCTGCTGGGCGCTTATCTGGAAAAATCTATCGATAAAAGACAATGATTTCTCCAATACTTGCTGTTTTCATGTCAATTTCCTCCTGTTTGAAATTCGCGTGCATTATATACGTAAGCAATAATATGTCAAGATTAATGGGGATATGCGGGGATGTTGTGGTCGGGTAGTATCTGAGATAGGCGTGCGGTAACGGGTTCGGGCGAGTCGGGGAAACCGGCCACCGGAATTGGTGGCCAGCGTTGATTTGATAATCTAAAATTGATGCATTCGTAAAAAGTTACGGGATGGCTAAGTAAAAATTTCGATAGACAAGATGTTGTGGTCTTTCAGACGCGAGACTATACAAGTAGTATGTCGAGTGTCTGAAAGGCCACAACAACGCAGGATCTCGGAACTTTTTACGACGCCATCAAAATTTGAACATTATGCGAGCCCAGTACACGTCTTCATCATGTCCGCCGGCGACATTGGTATAGCTGGCGGAATGGTTTTTTTCGCTATAATGGGCGTATTTCAATAGTAGCTTGAGATTCTTATTGATCTTTTTAACCATCAGAAGATCTATTTCATTGCCGTAATCGTCATTGAAATTGTTGTATTTTTCAGCCGTGTCAAAATAGTGGTAAACGGCTTTCATTTTTACGTCCCAAAACAGGGTCGCTCCGAGATCGACATAATAATCCTGAAGACCGTTTTTCAGCTTGCCGCCGTTGGTTGAAAGAAAGACATCGGCCCAGCCGTTAAACTTGTGGGCGGTGCTGTAGAGGGTATCAAAAGGGCGGTCGCTGCCATCCTGACCCGAAATATATTGATAACCGCCACCGATTCTAATTTTGCCGATTTTGTAACCGGCTGCGGCCGTAATCATGTAGCTGTCATGATCTTTACCGTCGGCAAAATCGCTCTGGTAAGCGCCGGTAACATCATAATCAAAAGCAGCAAATTTACCGTCAAGTCGTAATCCGTAAGTGGCGCAATCCTGGGCGCTGTCGGCATTGCTTTCCGTATCCAGAAGATAGCAGAACGCGGTGATATTCAAGCCTTCAATGCCGGAATATTTAGCGTTTATAAGAAAGAAGTTGTCAAGATCAAGATAGTCTAAGAGAATAGTGTTGACCTGGTTAACGTAGGCGCCGTAGAGTTTAAAATCTTTGAGCGATTTGTTGGTCAGGGAAACGGCATCAAACGATTGGCCGTTCTGGCGCCAGTCGACATTACCGATCAGTCTTGCGTCATCGAGAACTATCTCTTGGCGGCCAATGCGCAAAGTGGTCTCGGGAATGCCCTTGAAATCGAGGTAGGCTTGGTGTACCCGGCTGCCGTGAGGGTCGGCGATGACATCGTAGTGGTGATCTTCCGGGGCAAATTCATCCATCAGATTGGTCAGGTTATGGAACTGCAGGTAGACCTGGCTGAACATGAATTCTCCGGTACGATAGCCAACCCGGCTTCTCAAGTTAATGGCGTTGGCCGCGTCTTTTCCACTATCACTCATGTCTGAATGTTCGTATCCAAGTCGTAGCTCAAGGGTTGGAGTACCACTTTTGAGCGCTTCTGTAAGATCATCAATGAAACTATTCTTATTGTCAGCTTGGGAGAGCGTGGCAAAGCATAGAACTGCGCCGATTATCGCAGTTTTGATTACTATTTTTGCTGTTTCTCTATATATTTTCTTCATTCTAAAATTTCTCCTGTCGGGTATAACCGGTATTAATTATGATTGTAAGTTGTGCTGGTCGGTCTCGACAAAGTGAGCGATTAACATGATCAGTCGGCTATAGAAAGGGATGGTCTCCTGTTTTAAGAACGACTGGGCCAGTTGAGGCAGCCAATTGTTAAGATGATGCGTGAGGAAATCGGCTTGTTGGCCGGTTTTGCCGTTAGCGCAGAGAAAATGCATAAATTCCAGTTCGGTGGCCAGATGATCGGGCATGTCGCGATCGCTTAACGTGATTCCTTCCCGGCCGTAAACGGCTTCAAGTTCGACCAGAAAAGCGGCGGTTTTTTCGGCTTCCGAGGTTGCCATAACATTGGCTGTTTCATAAAGAGAGAAGGAAGGTTTTTTGACTGCCATGTCAAAGAATCTGGTATAAACGACCTGGATATCCTCTAAAGTTTCAAAGCGGCTCAGCTCCTCTTTCAGGGGAGATAAGTTTCCGGTCAGGGATTGAAAATCCGTTGACAGCTTCTGAAGTTGGGTGGAGAGTTCAGTGAATAAAGCGCCACTGCTGAGAATCTCGGCCGTTTCACCGATTGGATAGTCGATGGCCAGTGAAAGGTATTTGTAGATAGCGCTTCTGGCAATATCCTGATTGTTGGACATAGAGATATCTCCTCGCAGGTGATTTAATTTGAATTTGAGAACGCCGCGAACCTCGCTTCGCTGTGAGCGAAGCGAGGAAGTATTCTTGGGGCGAAGCGAAATAACAAACTACCCTCTATAACCTAAAACCCTTTATTAAATTTTCCAGGTCGGGTAGGCGCACAAAACGTCCATCAACTCGGATTTTGGTTTTCTGCGTTCCTTTTCCATGGTGGATTTAACCTGATCGACCGCTGAACCGAACTGCTTTTTCAGGTAGGCCGCATCTTCGCGTTGCCCGCGATCATCACCCTGGTTGTCGATGGCATTCGGGCCAAAGACCGGCGGGATATAGAAGATCTGCGGTTTAGTGCCGAATTCGGAATGTAGGGGTACGGCCACTTTGAATTTTTTTACCAATTCGTAGACCGGGCTTTCGGGATCGTCAAGATCGCCGAAGAAGCGGGCTTTGCCGGGGCAGTTCTGGACGCAGATCGGCGGCATCCCTTTTTCGACCCGGGGATAGCAGAGAATACATTTTTCGGCTTTGCCGGTATTATTATTCATGAAAATGCGTTTGTAGGGGCAGGCGTCAACACAATCTTCCGCCCCCTGGCAGAGTTCGGGGTCGATAAGTACGGTGCCGTCATCCCGTTTGTAGATCGCTTTTTCCGGGCAGGCGGGGATACATTTCGGCTCCTCGCAATGCATGCAGTTGATCGGCAGATAGTAGAACCAGGCATCGTTGACGGTTTTACCCTGACCGATATCCTCGTCCCAGTTGGGACCGCCTTCCATTTTGGCCAGAACTTTCGGCATGCCTTTGCCGGGATTGTTCTGCAATTTCTGATAATCGAATTGGGGCACCGCCTCATAATCACTTTTGGCCATGGGCTGCCCTTTTAATGATTTTTCTTCCCAGTTTTTTGGATAGCCGGTACCCGGCCGGGTTTCAACCATCGTAAACCACATATGATCGGCGCCATCCCGGTCGCTCCACAACATCTTGCAGGCGATAGTGCAGGATTGACAGCCCAAACATTTATTTAAATCTATAACCATTCCCCACATGGTATCCTCCTTAATGACAAAGTAAAACGTCCATCTGCGTCGTTACACGGCGACCTTCGTCACTGCGGCGTACTTTATGTACGCCTCATTCCTCAGGTCTTGTGTGCCTCGCATCTGAACATTTTACTTTGCCATTGGTTTATTTTTTAAAGTTTCTTGACTTCGACTGAGGTATCACATTCACTGCCGGTTACGCCCCAGAAGTTCCAACCGTATCTTAAGTGATGGTACGGGGCTCCCGCCTCTTCGGGATATTTGACCGACTGGGTCGGTTTCGGGCGAATCGGGGTGATCAGGTTAAACCACCCTTCGCGGCAGTTGAACATCTCGCCGCCGTTTTCAACTCTGACTTCGCCGTCACGAATGCCGGGGGAAACCTTCACCTTACAGACCATCCGGCCGTACTGGTTGAAAACCGAAACCACGTCGCCGTCGACAATCCCTCGCGTACCGGCATCTTCGGTTCCCATCATGATGATTACTTCACCCCGTTGCAGGCGCAGCAGGACATCGACATCCCTGAAGGTTGAATGCGTACCCCAACGGCCGTGGGGGGAGTTGAATTTTAGTGGAGCCGGGGTCTTGCCGTCCGGCAGCAGGTCATATTCCGGTTCTTGGTAGATAGGCAGTTCATTGTGGGACGCCAGGAAGTAGGAGTGATCAATGTAGAACTGCTGGCGGCCGGTCAAGGTTTTCGGAGCGATCATGCCAAGAAACTTTTTGGCGTAGAGTTTGGGCATTTTAACCCCGGGAGCGACCTCGATTTTCTCGCTGGCAAGTTTGCCGCCACCCGGCCAGGGGAGTTTCTGTTCAACGTTTTCAGCAAACGGTACCAGCGGGCGTTTGTATTGAGCTGCCGGGAACGGAATCGGGGCCTCTTTGATAAGCTCGATGAGGCCGTCCATGTAGCCGGAGACATCACCGGTAAAAAGTTTTCCTTCGATCAGTTTCTGCATCTCGGGGGCAAAGGCCTTTTTGTTCTGCCGATATTCATCCGGGTTGGGATACATCATCGGGCTCTTTTCGAGGATGAATTTTGCCGCTTGAATATCGGTTTCGAGTTTGCCTCCGGCGCTGAATTTATCGTAAAGGGTGGTGAAATCGATGACCTGTTTCTTCTCCGTATCGTTCCATTTCCCAGTCCATTCACCACTGGCCACCAGTTTTTTAGACTCATCCTGCAGGCGTCTAGTCAGATCCTTGAAAATATCAAAATCGGTTCGCGATTCATACAGGGGTTGGATGCAGGCACTCTGGGCCTGGAGGTATGGGTGCATCGGGGTGGTTTCGATATCGAATTTTTCATACCAGGTCGCGGCCGGCAGAATGACATCCGAATAGAGACCGGTCGAGGTTACGCGAAAATCGATATTGACGACCAGTTCGAGCAGTTTTTCGTCGGCAAACCACTCTTTGGTTCGATGACCACTCTTGCCCTGGTTAAGGAAGTTGGCCCGCCAGATGATCATTGCTTTGGGCCTTTTCGGCGGTTTGGGATAGACCGGCATCCATTTTTTGGCTAAAGATTGAATCAGCAGATAGTAGTTGTAAGCCCAGCCGGTTTTGGGGTCGGCGCTGACTGCAACCCCGTTGGGCAATTTAGTGATCGTGCCTTTTTCAATCGCGGTGGCCAGTTCGGGGAAGTTTTTCCCGAGCCGCCAGAGTTGGGCGTCGTAGTGCGCCCAGACAAAAAGAGTGCCGTTCTGGGGGCGGGCTTTCAAGATCATGCCGTATTTGCCCAGGCCGCTGAGCCAGACTTTGTATTGGCCGGTATACTGGTTGAAACCGCTGCCGCCTTTGCCGACATTGCCGGTTAAGGCCATCAGGAGAATCATTGAGCGGTTGTTGATATCGTTATGGAACCAGTGGTTGGTGCCGCCGCCTTCGACGATCATCGCCGGTTTGATGGTGTAGAGGTCGTGAGCCAGGGATTTCAGGGTCTTGGCGCCGACACTGGTGATCTCCGTAACTTTTTCGGGCGTGTAAATCTTGATCTCTTCCTGGAGGAGGGTGAAAACACTCTGGATTTCAACATTGTCACCGTCAGCCAGGGTTACGTTGCCGGAATAATCGAGGGCCGGATCCAGATTGAAAGCGGCAAAATCGAGGCTGTCGCGTTGGTCGCCCATGGTTCCCGGCGCAAGCACCGCCCGGCTCTTTTTTTGATCCCAGATATAGAGCTTAAAAGGGCTGCCGCCGGCCACCATATCGGCTTCCCGGAGGAATTTTTTGTTATCGGAGCGAATCAGAAAAGGCATGTCGGTGAAGGTTTTGGTATACTCTTCATCGTACCACTTATTATCTATTAAAATCTTGATCAGACCCATAACCAGGGCTGCATCGGTGCCCGGTTTTGGGGAGATGAATTGATCCGCCATTCGCGCCGTGGCGTTGTAATCGGTGAAAATGCCGACTACTTTAGCGCCTCGATAACGTGCTTCGGGCAGCAGGTGGGCGGCCGCCATTCTCGATTCGGCGACGTTGGCACCCCAAAAAATCAGAAGTTTGGCATTGATCCAGTCGGCCTCTTCACATTCATCGGTCTGAAAGGCCCAGGTCATCGGTTCGCCGGGTGGAAGATCACAATACCAGTCGTAGAAACTCAAAGGTCCGGCAGCGCCCATCAGTTTGCAAAGCCGGTAGCCGGCCCCGGCCGAAACATAGTTGAATGAGGGAATCGGACAGAAAAAGGTGATCGCATCAGAGCCGTCCTTGCGGGCGATGTCGGTCATTCCGGTGGTGACCAGATTCATGGCCTCATCCCAGGAAGCCCGGCGGAATTTTCCTTCGCCGCGTTTGCCGACCCGGATCAAGGGGTGTTTTAAGCGTACCGGGCTGTTGACATATTTCAGGTAGCTGGCGCCTCGGGCACAGCCTCGAGGATTGTATTGGTCGCCTAAAACCGGATCGAAACGATCATAGTCACCGGCCGGTTCATTGGCGACGATATATTTATCGCCTTTGACAAAAGCCTTCCAGCCGCAAGCCTGGGTGCAGTTACCGGCGCAGCTGGTGCGAATGATTTTGTCGAAAGCAAAAGCTTGCCGGTAGGCCTCTTCACCGGTTTCATGAAGTCGCTTGCCGACAAATTCACCTTTTTGCAGTTTACCGTTACATGCGGTTAAAGAGGGCAGGAGGACGGTGGTCGCCGCTCCGGCCGCCATCGTTGAGAGAAAGTGTCGTCTGGTAATTTTATTTTCAGCCATAATGCACACCTCCAAATATTTATCTATAGATATATTATGTTTGTGTAAAGTATAATGTATAATATATGCTTTGTTAAGGTAGGTCTCTTTTCGTTAATGGTTTGTTTGTCGGGCTTAAAAATCAGGTTGTTTTAAGTTGAAGCGGGTAGCGGCGAACATTGCTTCGCCCTCACAAATGTGGTCACATCTTGACAAATGGCGGTTTAATACTTTGATTTTGCGCGAATCTTGCGGCCGCCAAGTGTCAAGAAATGACCCCAGCCGAGACAGATCGAACGAACTTCTAGATGTTTTTCAAATTTTCTTGATGGATAATAATTTTACGCTCTTTTTTCAGATTCTGCATCAGCTCCTGAAATAGTTGCAGCTGACGTTCTGAAGTTAATTTTTCCTGGGCTTGTTCGAATGTGAGATTGGTATGGGTTTCAAGGTAGGTGTTGACGGTTTTATCGTCAATTGTCGCCGGTCTGGAGATCCGGTCGGTGAGGAATTTGCGCAAGACGATAGTTTCATGTTCGATTGAGTTAAGGGAGCCGTGTTTTTTAAGTTCCGGAGCTTCAAAATAGCCCTGTTTTCGAGCTTCCTCCAGCAACAGGGTGCGGTCGATCAGATTATTGAGCAGCTTTTCCCGGGCTGTGGTTGTGGTGGGCTGATATTTACCCTTATCTTTGAAAAGGCTCAGGTAGGCGGTAAAGTCGGCCTTGGTGATCTTTTGCTGATCAATTTCGGCCAAAACCTCGGAACCTTTGCTTTCAGCCCCTGCGGGCAGGAGAAAAATAAAAGCAACCAAGAGAGAGATAGCGACTGTTTTTGTAAATACTTTCATTTTTTTTCCTGGTCCAATGAAGTTTAACTAAAAAAGGTCAGAATCTTTTTTTACCACGAAGACAGAACAAAATACCAGTTGGGTTCCGGCTTGGCCGGGTTGAGTTGTTGTGGATAGGGCGGGGTCCACCCGGCCCCCGCCCTATCCGGTTTTAAGGTTTTAGATTAATGAACATCGTCAAATGCAGTCGGTGAAGGCAGTTTCAGCTGAATTGCTTGTCTCTTTAATTCAGCCATATCCTTCTTGTTGCGAGCTTTATAGGCTTCAAAGATCGGATGCGGCGGATACTTGGTGCCCAGGTAGTGTTCCTTGTTGTTGTAACGTTCCATCCAGATGTCCCACTGCTCTTTAGTCAGGAGACCTTGATTGACCGCTTCTTCAACATTGGCTTTGATCTTTTCCCAGTAATCGGGAATGACTTTGTAGAGAACCGGAACCCGGTTTTTCTCGGTGCCGATACCCCACTCGTTGCCCGGAAAATCATAGAGTTTGTAAGGCATGAACTTAGTCGGACTGGTGCTTTCAGCAATAATTTTCGCCTCTTCGTCACCGTGTTCGGCCCCATACTCGATCATTTCCTGGAGTTTATGCTGCATCTCCCAGACGCCATGCCACTGGGTGTAGTCAGCGCCCATCATCTCTGATCCATGGCGGAAACGGCGGCCTTCATGATGCCAGGTTTCATACATCAGCACTTCAGGTTTTTCGTCCCAGCCGTTGATGACCGGATTAGAGTAAAATTTACCATCCATTTCAGTGCGGTGGACGATGCCGCTGGCTGTGTATTTCTTGTTCCAGTAGACAAAGGCCCGACGAATTTCATTGTACTGGAGATTGACCAGGTCAGCGGTCAACAAATAAAGATCAGTAAAGGTTTCGCTGTGACAGTTGACACAGACGCCGGCCATACGCTTCCGTTTATCTTCCCAGCTACCCAGTTTTTCATCAAACCAAACTGTTCGGTAACTCCAGGGTGCTTGTGATTCCCAAGCCAAGCGGGCACTGACGTTATGCGTGCCTTTGACGCCGGGTACGGCATCCATATGACAAGTCGTACAGACCGGAACTTCAATGGGGATCGGATCTGTATCCGAGCTCTTGAAGTTCATATCCACCTGGCCCTGAACACTCGCCTTGAAAATGTTGCCGTGTTTGGACTCGAGATAAAGTTCGATGTGGGGATGATCCGGTCCAATATGGCATTCGCCACAGGTTTCGGGCTGACGCGCGACGGCGATGGAAAAACTGTGCTTGGGATGACAGGCGTCACACTCTCCAACACTGCCGTCAGGCCATAAATTGGTAATCTGGTGACACTCTTCACAGCCATGCTTGGTGCCGATGATCGGTTCGAAAACGGCCCGGTCGGCATTGGCGTAAATCCAGAAAGGAAATGCGTGTTTACTTTCGGTAAACTCTTGCACCTCTTCCTTGTGGCATTTGGCACAGTCTTTTGGCGTCGGAAACTGGGCTACGAGAGTGCTCGATTCGGGACAGGTAAAGGCATCAAAATCACCTTTTTCAGCCGTATGACACTGCACACAGTCAATCCCTTTAGCGGCGTGCTTACTGCCTTCCCACTGGGTGATCATATTGGGTGCGACACCTTTGCGTTTATGACACTCTAAACAAGGTTTACTGGCGTCACTGACATAGATTTTGTGAGGTTCCATGCCCATTTTAGTGGCAAAACGAACCGATTCGTAGCGGGCGACGAGGAAAAGAGCCGCCAGCAGGAAGATGCACATGATGAACACCAACCATTTTTTTGCGCTTGAATCCATGGTTATCTCTCCTAAAATAATAATGTTAAAATTTGCTTTGAAAATTTATAATTGTGATGGCAAAGTAAAATGTTCAGATGCTAGGCACACAAGACCTGAGGAATGAGTCGTACATAAAGTACGCCGCAGTGACGAAGGTCGCCGTGTAACGACGCAGATGAATGTTTTACTTTGTCATCAATGTGGTATAGCTTCCAGAATCATCAGTGTGGTTAC
>JAYEGS010000173.1:0-2994 GCA_034659215.1 Pseudomonadota bacterium
TTTTAATGCTTGCATTTTTCAGAAAACATAGTTATAAATAAGAAATTGTAACTATGGAGGTTGGAAATGGCAAGTATTGCATATCATCGCAACAAAAAAACAGGGGCTGTTTACGTTTATTCCGTAGAAAGTTATTGGGACAAAGAAAAAAAGGCGCCAAGAAACAAACAGGTATGCATTGGAAAACTTGATCAAGAAACCGGTGAAGTAATTCCATCAAAAAGGCGAAGCAAGGTTGCCGAAAGAGCCGCTTCTGCACCCGGAGTAACTGTTACCTCTAGGGTGGCGGGACCTTCTATTTTGCTCGACAAACTTACTCAGGATTGTGGGCTTGATAAACTGCTGAAGAAATGTTTCCCTAATGATTTTGAACTTGTTTTGAGCCTGGTTTACTTTATTGTACATAAAGGTAGCGCCTTGTCCAGGGCGGAACCCTGGAGCACCTCCTGCTTACATCCTTTTGGAGGTGCAATCGCAAGTCAGCGGATCAGCGAGCTTCTCCAAAAACTGTCAGAAGATAGCCGTCAACGTTTTCTATCTTTATGGCTTGGCCTTATTCTGGAAAATGATTTTCTCTGTTATGACATCACTTCCGTGTCGTCATATGCACGACATAATGAATACACCCATTTTGGTTACAATCGCGATGGTGAATCGTTAGAACAAATCAATCTGGGGATGCTGTTTGGGCAGAAAAGCAGACTGCCGGCATACTTTCGTCGCCTGCCGGGTAATATCAGCGATGTGTCAACGTTAAAAACAACAGCGAAGTCACTTGATTTTCTTGGTGCCGGGAAACTTCACTTTGTGCTTGATCGGGGTTTTTATAGCAATGCCAATATAGATGAACTCTTTCTGCATCGCCACAAGTTCACAGCAGCTATCCCCACAAGGCGAAAGTGGGTTGAAAAAATCCTTGACAAATATTGTGATGAAATAGCATCACCAACGAACTATTTACCAACCGGAGAAAATGAAGCACTTTTCGCAACAACTAAATTTTTCAAATGGGGACAAAAAAATCATCGTAGTTGGTTGCATATTTTCTATAATGCAGATCAAGCCGCAGGTGAGTTTGACCGTTTTACCCGTGATTTGATTGCTTACAGAAACGAACTACTATCGGGAAAACCACTTGAGGAACATGAAGAATTTTATAAGCGTTATCTTGTTGTTAAAGAAACTCCCAAGCGTGGGCTGAGAGTGGGCTTTAACGACGCTGAGATACAGAAAAGAAGAAAAAAATACAGTGGTTTTTTCTGTATTTTGTCAAACAAGATAAAAAACGCCGAAGAAGCCTTAAGTGTTTATCGTAATAAAGATGTTGTTGAAAATTGTTTTGACGACTTGAAAAATCATCTTGATATGAAGCGTCTTCGAGTTCACTCCGCCGCGGCAATGGATAGCAGACTTTTTCTCCAGTTTTTGGCATTGATCTACATCAGTTCAATACGAACAAAGATTCAGGAGGACAAAAAATTGAAACATATGACGGTCAGAGGAGTTATGGAAGAAATGGAGACGTTGACGAAAGTCAAATATTCAAATCGATATGGACAAGTATTTACCGAAACAACGAAAGTTCAACGCAGGATTATGGAAGTTTTTGACATTGAGCTTCCAGCATAGTTACATTTCCCGGGAATTCAGGTTACTTAGAAGAAGAAGTTTGTCATTGTCACGTTAAAGTGATACTGTAAATGACGATTTAAAATAAAGTACCCAGCCTCACTTCCGCAGCAAAGAATCGGCTTTGTTTCTGATGTCTCTCAGAGAATTGAGATTATTTCACGGTTAAATGATTCTTATTAGGAAGTTTCCAGAATAGCACGTGATCAACAGGAGATTTTAAAATGTTTCAAATTGCAGGTATACAGATCAATCCGGTTTTAGCCGATGTTCAGGCCAATTTAAAACGTGGAATTCGCTTTATGCGACAGGTTGCTGATGAATCCAACCTGATTGTATTCCCGGAATTATGGACCACCGGCTACTACCTTTCCAAGGATGTGTTTATGGATTTGGCAGAGACCCAAGATGGCCCGACAATCACCCAGCTTAGAGATGAAGCTAGAAAAGCTGACTGCGTAATAATAAGCTCTTTTGTGGAAAAAGATGAAGCTGGGGAGATCTACATTTCAGCTGCTATTATTAGTCACAAAGGGGAGCTTTTAAGTGTTGTTCGCAAGAGTCTTTTGTGGGGTCGTGAGAATGAGATCTTTACCAAAGGAAAAATTGAATACCCTATTGTTGAAACAAAATTTGCTAAGATTGGGGTGCTGATATGTTACGAAATGGAATTTCCTGAGCCCTCTCGTCTTTTAGCACTTGCGGGAGCTGAAATAATTGTTTGCCCTTCGGTATGGAGCGTCGCAGCTTCAAGGCGCTGGGATATTCAACTACCGGCTCGAGCTCTTGACAATTCAATCTTTATCTTCGGAATTAACACCGTCGGTAACAATACGTGTGGAAAAAGTAAGCTGGTTGGACCGATGGGAGACATCCTGGCTGAAGCTTCTGATTCTCGGGAAGAGGTATTGAGTCGCGTTGTTGACATTAAGTCACTATACTGGGCTCGTGACGAAATACACTACCTTGAACATTTTCAAGATCTATTAACCCCCGGCAGCCAAACTATCCCAATACCATCTTACTCAAGTGAGTGAAGCTCCACCGGCAGCGCCGGTGGCTTTGGAAGGGGCCGTTGGCTACCGGTTGTCCATGAGGATGGAGATAAAGGCTGGATTTATGCCTCTTTGCTCTGGTAAGGAGGTTTGTTGGTACGTTTAATCTGTCATCTCGGTTTTAAATAAGGAGGCTACAACATGAAAAAACTGCTACTATTGGTTCTTGCCAGCGTTATGATTATATCTTCCGGGACAGCATTCGCCGAAAAGTTATATATCGGCACCGACACCTCTTTCGTGCCCTTTGAATACAAAGGTGAAGATGGCCAATATACTGGATTTGATATAGATCTCTGGGCCGAAATTG
>JAYEGS010000174.1:0-2986 GCA_034659215.1 Pseudomonadota bacterium
ACCAGACGAATCAATTTTCGTGAAAACTGGCGAGGTCATTTATGGCAGGGCCGTTTTTCATCGTTTATCATGAACGAGGAATATCTTTTGGCATGCACGAGATACGTGGAGTTAAATCCGGTTCGGGCAGACTTGGTCAAAGAACCTGAAGCATGGCCATGGAGTAGTGCAAGTTCGCATATAAGAGGCCAAGATGATCTTATTGTAAAAACAAGGCCTTTAGCTGAAATGATCGATATAAACTGGAAAGATTTTTTATCTATCGACGTACAGGAAACAAACATCGAACTGCTAAGGAAGCATGAGCGAACCGGACGACCTTTGGGAGATGATTCGTTTATTGAAAAAATAGAACTTCTATTAAACCGTAAGCTAAGGCCCCAAAAACCTGGGCCAAAAAGCAAAGATAAGTAAGGTGTCCCCGGAATAGCCAGGTGTCCCCGGAATAGCCCGGAATAGCGTCCTCGGAATAGCCCGTGGCTCTTTACAGGCCGGGGATGGCGAAGAACTAGAACTCAATAATTGTGCGGGAAGATCTTAACTTTATGATAATAGTTAGTTGAGACAACACACCTGCAAGCTACTGGCGATCAAACCATCCAATAGCAGGCAGGTTTTTTAATTATGTAGCGTCTTTACAATAGACTTAAAGCACCGGCAATTCGGGAACCGGCTCCGAATAAAAGGTCTGGAACCCAAATCCTGGATTGGCAGAGCCCGTGTTCATTATGAATTGTGTCGTGGAGAAAAAACCAGCGGTTGAATAAAATACAACTAAAGACCCACTACGAAAATCGGCTGGCGAGCTTAATAGATCCTGAACTAGTCCAGTCCAAGCCCCAGACGCATTCAAAGGTACGCTCACAGCTGCATAGAGCTCACCAGTAATGATGTCATAAAATTCAGCCCGTACGGATTCACCTTGAACCAGAGTGAGAAACGTAACAATGTGAATGCCAGTTAACCATTCCGGACAGTTGAGATTATAGGGAACCCAGCACCCCTGAGGGCCAAGCATTTCCCTTTGTGCGATACTTGATCCCACATTAGCAAAGACCAGTGTAAGAGCTAAAATCATGCCCCAAATAACTTTTTTTCCTCTCTTTTTCATGGTGTTGGCCTCCTTCAATATTTGAGATTTATATTATCAGGCAACTCTAATTGCCCTACCGACTCCTTGGACACACAACAAGTGGAGGATTATGAAATAGGTCTTACTCAGGAAAGTTTACAATTGTGTTGACGCTTGAAAGGATGCACAAAAAAAGGCCGGGCTCCTTATTTTAGGCAACCCGACCGTCTTGTGTTAGCAAAAGAGTGCTTTTGCAAGACACGTGGCTTTCCGAACCTACCTCACGGCAGGTGTGGCTTTATCTTGACTAACTTATTTAAGTATAACCGATCAAACGTAAATGTCAATGCTACCGGTAAATTCCAAATTCCGGAATAGAGCGGAATAGAATAGGGCAAAAATATGATAAACAAGAAAGAAATAATAGATGCTTTTTTATATCGGCACGCATGTAAAGTTTTTGATGAGAAAAAGATTATCAGTGATGATGATATTGCGTTTATTTTAGAAACTGCTCGGCTTTCTCCAAGTTCTTTCGGTTTTGAACCTTGGCATTTTGTCGTGGTTCAAAATAAAGAATTAAGAACGAAATTAAAAGAAGGTGCTTGGGGAGCCACCGAAAAACTGGATACAGCCAGTCATTTTATTCTGGGGCTTACACATAAAAGTTTTTTCACCAAATATGATAGCCCATATATAAGGGAATTCATGGAAAATATTCAGGAATTCCCAGAGGATGTAATACAATTCAGATCCGAAGCTTTTAAAAACTTTCAAAAAGATGACTTTGATTTAAACACAGAAAGAACATTATTTGACTGGGCTTCAAAACAGTGCTACATCCCTTTGGCTAACATGCTGACTGTTTCCGCAATGATAGGAATTGACTCCTGTCCAATTGAAGGGTTTAAACAAAAAGTAACTGAAAAAATACTAAAAGAAGAGCTAGACATAGATACAGAAAAATATGGGCTCTCCTACATGGTTGCATTTGGTTATCGAGTAAATGATCCCAGGGCAAAAACCCGCAGGCTATTAGATGACATTGTAACTTGGAAACGATAAAATTCCCCTATTAGTAACTTCCTAAAAATCAAGGTTAACCAAAACGGTTGAAAAAGATGATGCTTAGACCTTTCGTCATCCTGCTTTTAAGCGCCTTGGTTTTCACCGTACCGGCTACCGGTCAGGCCCTCACCTTAAGCTCTCCGAAATTCTGCCAGGCAGCAACTTTTCACCAACCAGGAAACAGAGAACCTATGCCCATCTCAGAGAAAAAAGAGTCACTGCAACTTCTTGTCGAAGGACTGCAAAAATATAACCGCGCCTATCGTCAGGGTGAGCCTCTGATCAGCGACACCGAATATGATAATCTGGTTGAAGAGTTGCGAGTCCTGGCGCCGGAGCACCCCTTTCTGCATCAGGTTGAGCCGGAAAAATTCTCCGGCCGCCGCGAGATTCGCCATCCCCAGGCGATGCTCTCAACCGAGAAAGCTTATACCAAAGAAGCCTTGGCCCGATTTATCGAAAGAGCCGAAAAAAGTGCCGCGGAAAACCAGCTTCCGGCCCCAAGTTTTCGCCTGACACCCAAATTGGACGGCCTCGCCGCCCGTGACGATGGTCAGATTTTTGCAACCCGGGGCAACGGCGAAACCGGCTATGAAATCAGCTCGGCATTTGCCAAAGGGGTTGTGGCTTTGGCCGGACGGGGCCAGGGACTTGGAGAAATTGTCATTACGAACTCTTATTTTGCAGAGTGTCTGGCGGCCCACTTTGAACACCCGCGTAATCTGGTGGTCGGCATTATCAACTCCGACACACTTAATCCGTATGCCGAAAAAGCCCTCAAAGCCGGGGCGGTTCAGTTTGTTCCCTATAAACAGTTACCCCAGTGGCAGGGCTCCGGCGAGGAAC
>JAYEGS010000175.1:0-2985 GCA_034659215.1 Pseudomonadota bacterium
TAAACCTCAACTCGAAAGATCTTTCATCACGCAAGGCCCCGGTCATTATTTTATTTGACCGGGGCCTTTTTTTTGCATCGGTTCACCAGGGTCAAAGTTGTATACACATCAATATTGACTGGGGAGTTATTTATTGTTATAAGGCGGTGTTATGGAGACGATAATCCTGAAAATTGTAATTTATGCCGTCCCGATTCTCTTCGGTTTGACGATTCATGAGTATGCTCATGGAATGATGGCTGATAGACTAGGTGATTCCACACCTCGATCGATGGGCCGCTTGACGTTGAATCCTTTTTCTCACCTTGATCCGATTGGAACCCTGGTTTTCTTTGTTACTCAGGCTTTCGGCTGGGCTCGACCTATATCAATTAATCCTGACAACCTGAGGTCACCGCGTCGAGATCTTATGTGGATAGCGCTGGCCGGCCCTTTGGCCAACCTCATGTTGGCTATGTTTTGTGCGTTGCTCTACCATCTTACTAACTCCCTTGGCGGTGGAAATATTGGGAGCGGGGGAGGTTGGCTCATGGTGCCATTCCAACAGATGGTAGTTGCCGGGGTTGTGGTTAATCTTTCTTTAGGGCTGATTAATTTGATTCCAATTCCGCCTTTAGATGGCGGCCGCATTCTGGCTGGTCTCCTGCCGCAACGACCCGCCGGCTACCTTGAAAAAATCGATTCTTATGGAGCCATTCTGCTGATTATTCTGGTGCTCAGTGACGGCTTAAGTTTTTTTCTCTTGCCCCTGCTTTCTGCTTTAACCGGTTTGTTACTTTACGGGGCTATTTCTTTCTAGTTAAAGTTTTACTTGAGGTTTTTTATTTATGGTCGCAAAAAAAAGAGTTGTTTCGGGTATGCGAACAACGGGTAAGCTTCATCTGGGTCATTATCACGGAGTCCTAACGAATTGGCTCAAATTGCAAGATGATTATGATTGTTACTTTTTTGCCGCCGACTGGCACGCTTTGACCAGCGAATATCAGGATCCGGCAATAGTTAAAGAGAGTACGAGAGATATTTTTATCGACTGGTTGAGCGTTGGCATTGATCCGGAAAAATCAACCCTTTTTATCCAATCTCATATTAAAGAGCACGCCGAACTCCATCTGCTGCTCTCGATGATTACGCCTCTGCCCTGGCTTTTACGCAATCCGACCTATAAGGATTCCCAGACTGAAGGGCAGGGGGATGAACAGGCGACCTATGGCTTTCTCGGCTATCCGGTTCTCCAGGCCGCAGATATTATCATATATATGGCCAATCTCGTACCAATTGGCGTTGACCAGCTTCCCCATGTCGAGTTGACCCGGGAAATTACGCGCCGTTTCAACCATCTTTATGGCGAAACTTTTCCGGTGCCCGAACCAATTCTGACTGAACTCTCTAAAGTGACCGGTCTTGACGGTCGCAAGATGAGTAAAAGCTACAACAATGCCATCCATCTATCTGACGATGAAGAGACTTTGAAAAAAAAGGTCAGCTCAATGGTGACCGATGTTCAGCGGGCTCGACGTAAAGATCCCGGCGATCCGGAAAAATGCAACCTTTTCCCTCTACACCCGCTCTATTCTAAAGCGGAAGAGGTGGATGAGATCTGTGCTGCCTGCCCTAAAGCCGAGATCGGCTGTGTTGATTGCAAAAAAATTCTTTTGCGCAATCTGATAAGCGGTTTGGCCCCGGTTCACGAAAAACAACGCTACTATCAGGAACACCCACAGTTACTTGACGATATTATCGCCGACGGTACTGAAAGAGCCCGAGCTATTACTCAAGAAACCATGGTCAAGGTCAGAGCAGCTGTTAAACTAAGTTGATAAACGTGACCCAGGAAAAAGAAAATATTAGATTACAGAAATATATTGCCGATTGCGGAGTAACGTCAAGGCGGCGGGCTGAAGCCATGATCTCCGAGGGCCGGGTGATTGTCAACGGCAGCGTTGTCACCCGGCAGGGCGTCAAAGTCGATCCATTGGTCGACCAAGTCATGATCGACGGCAAGAGAGTGATTTTAGATTCCACTATTGGCAAAAAAACTCTTCTCCTGCATAAACCGCTTGGTTATGTGACGACCATGGATGACCCGCAAAAGCGACGTCTGGTTAAGGATCTTTACGCAGATCTTAACGAGCGGCTTTTTCCCATTGGTCGACTTGACATCAATACGTCGGGCCTGTTACTCTGTACTAATGATGGCGAACTTGCCAACCAATTGATGCATCCTCGCTATAAATTCGAAAAAGAGTACCATATTACTGTAAGCGGACTTTTCAGTAAAAGTGACCTTGCGCTTTTGCAGCGTGGGGTTGAACTGGAAGATGGTCCGGCCCAGCCTCTAAAAGCGGAGATCAAGCGCAGTCACAGTCGACAAAGTGTTCTCACAATGGTGATTCGCGAAGGTCGTAACCGCCAAGTTCGGCGAATGATGACGGCTTTAGGTTTTTCAGTTGTGGCTTTAAGAAGAACCCGGCTCGCTTTTCTTACCCTTGATGGAGTGAAAAAAGGTTCCTGGCGTTGGCTGCAGAAGGCAGAAGTAGATCGTTTACGTCAGATGGCTTCGTAAAAAAATGAGCTCTCAACCATTAAATGTAATCTTTCTCTGGCACATGCATCAGCCCGATTATCGGGATGCCGATGCCCGGCACGCGATGATGCCCTGGGTACGCCTGCACGGGGTTAAAGATTACCTCGATATGGTGACAATCCTTGACGATTTTCCTAACGTCAGGCAAAATTTCAACCTTGTTCCCTCACTGCTCGATCAGTTGCAAGGCTATGTCGACGGCAGTTTAAGTGATCAAGCCCTTAAACTCACATTAAAAAAAGCCGACTCTTTGACGGTTGAGGATCGGGCTTGTCTGCTGGGCTCTTTTTTTCATGCGCATTGGGATAATATGGTTAAACCCTATCCGCGCTATTGGGAGCTTCTCAAAATGCGGGGGTTTCATCCGGCACCAAGCTCTCTTTATGAGGTTCAGCGTTACT
>JAYEGS010000176.1:0-14337 GCA_034659215.1 Pseudomonadota bacterium
TTGGCAGGCCGGTTTCTCTGATCACGGCCTGGAGGCCGGAGTCAATGGTCTCCTGATAGGCATCCAGGGAGTGAGCCGCCTGCTCGTACTGGCGGATATTTACCGCCGACAGGGTCTTCATGCTCTTGACAATGGACTGGAGTTTGCCACTGGTTTCGATATGTTTTTGTAAAGCGTGGAGACTCTCCATTATTTTGCCTTTTCATCTTTTGCTATGAGACTACGGCATTCGGTCAGGATCTCCTCCTGCATGGTCTCACTTAATTTTTTTCCGGCCGTGATATTTGCACATATTTGGGGTAGCCGGCTGGCTGCCATTTCGCATATCTTTTTTTCCGCCGCCGCCACCTGATCCGGCGGAAGAGGGTCGAAAAGACCATTTACCAAGGCCAGCATAACTATGATCTGTTCAAAGTCCTGCAGGGGATGATAGCGTTTCTGGCGCAACACCTCGCGCAAGCGACGCCCCCTCTCCAGGGATTTTCTGGTCTCTTCGTCGAGGCGGGTGGCAAAACGGGCAAAAGTTTCTAGCTCTTCAAACTGGGAGTAGGAGAGTTTCAGCTCACCCACCAGATCACGAAAGGCCTGTTTCTGGGCCTTGCCGCCAACTCTGGAAACAGATTTTCCGACATCAACCGCCGGCAGCATACCCTTGGCAAAAAGCTGAGGCGACAGATATATCTGGCCGTCGGTAATAGAGATAAGATTGGTGGGAATATAGGATGAGAGATTTTGCTCTTCGGTTTCAATAATCGGTAAAGCTGTAAGTGATCCGCCGCCAAACTCCCGGCGTAAATGGGTGGAGCGTTCCAACAGCCGCGAATGGATATAAAAGATATCTCCAGGGTAGGCTTCCCGGCCGGGAGGCCGTTCCAGGAGAAGTGATAATTCGCGGTAGCTGCGGGCATGGCGGGTGAGATCATCATAGACAATGAGAACATCACGGCCTTGCTCCATAAAATATTCGCCGATGGCAGTAGCCGCATAGGGGGTAATAAATTGCAGACCGGGTCCTTCCTCACCCCCGGCCACCAGAACCAAAGTATAATCAAAAGCCCCGTTTTCCTGTAACTCATGGAGCACCCTGGCTGTGGCCGACTCGCGCTGGCCAATCGCAGTATAGATACAGATTACGTCTTTGCCACGCTGGTTGCAAATGGCATCCAGGGCGATGGCGGTTTTGCCGGTCTGCCGGTCGCCAAGGATCAGTTCCCGCTGGCCTTTACCAATCGGGATCATGGTGTCTACCACTTTAAGGCCCGTCTCCAGAGGAGTGATTACCGGATCCCGCATCATGATGGCGGGCGCTGGATGTTCAATTGGCCGTCGTTCATCTCCGCCGAGTGGCCCTTTATCATCAAGCGGCACCCCGGCGGCAGTAAAGACCCGGCCAATGAGAGAAGATCCAACTTCCACATCAACCACCCGTTTGAGCCCTTTTACCTCCATTCCGGACCGCACCCCTTTGGTCTGACCAAAAAGGATGATCCCGGTGGTTTCAGCCCCCAGGGAGGCGACCATACCCAAAGTCCCATCCTCACATTGGACAAGCTCTTCAAAACCGATAGAGGCGAGACCTTCAGCCCTGGCAATGGGGCCGAGCAGCGAAATAATCCGACCCACATCCTCAACCTGGATTTTCGGAGAAAATGAGGAGACAGCTTGGTCAAAGGCCTGTTGGTTTTTGTCTAATGATTTTTCCAACATCAGGAGAGAAACCTCTCTAGTTCATTTTGAAAGTCATCAAGATACTGGTGGATATTCCACTCCATTTTATGGTCATTGGACGAAACCAGAATACCGGCGAGGAGTGTCGTCTCGACCTGAAAAGAGATCTCCGGTTGCGTGCCAAGGCGCAACCACAATACCTCTCTGACAGCCTCCCTGGAGCTTTGCGAAAGCGGGAAAACGGTGGCAACCTGCAATCTTTCAGAGTTTTGGAGTTGGCGAAAAAAATCGGCTTCCGTCTCCTGTTTTTCGACCAGAGCACAAAAACGCGAGATCATATTCTCTTCAAGGTCGACATCGGCCAAGTCACGAAAAGCTTTTTGCGCTAAGAGTTGAAACTGTTCGGCAACCTGGGCCCCGGCCTGCTTGAGAAAGAGAGCTTTTTCGCGGGACAATTCATCTTGCCAGCGAACCCGGGCCGCCTCAGCCTCGGCCTCAACCTCCTGAAAAAGTTTTTTCCGCAAATCATCGGCTTCCCGGCGAGCTTTAAGCAACTCCTCTTTTCCCCGATTCCTGGCTTCTTCCTGCAAGGCAAGATACTGTTTTTTTTCTTTTTTCGCCGTTTCTGCAAGCCTTGCCGCCTCTTTCAACTCATCTTGAACCTTTTGCTGACGTTTGTTCATGGCGGTTAGAACCGGCTTATAAAGAAATTTTTTCAGAAGCCAGACCAAGATCAAGAAATTGACAATCTGGGCGGCCACCGTAAACCAGTTAACACTCATCCGGCTCCCTGCGCAATAACGTAGTTCCAGAAGGGATTGGCAAAGATCAGGATCATGGAGATGACAAAGGCATAGATCGCCGTGGACTCGATCATCGCCATCGAGACGAACAAAGTTCGGGTTATGGTCGCCGTATGATCCGGCTGCTGAGCAATGGCGCGCAGGGCCGCGGCCGCGGCCAGTCCCTCACCAATCGCGGAGCCGACCGCGCCAATGCCAATACAGAGCCCGGCCCCCAGAGCTGATGCCATACCGATCAAAGCAATTTCCGTCATGTTATTCCTCCTGTAGTTTGTAGTTGACCAAAAACACCCTTAACCCTTCACCCTTCACACCTCACCCTTCTCTTCCTCCATAGCTGAGGCAATATAGACCAGAGCCAGCAAAGCAAAGATATAGGCCTGGATAACTCCGGTTAAGAGACCCAATGCCTGCATGATCACCGGCACAAAAATCGGAGTGATAAGCAAGAGGACTATGCCGATTACGGTGCTGCTCATGACATTGCCGTAGAGTCTGACGGCCAAGGCAAAGGTTCTGGAAATTTCTCCCAGGATGTTAAAAGGCAGCATCAGGATAGTGGGCCTGATATATTGGCCAAGATAATTTTTTAAAGTCCTGGTCGTCAGGCCGTAAGCCGGGACGGCGACAAAGACCAAGAGAGCAAAGGCGCAGGTGGTGGAGAGTGACCCGGTCGGCGGCTGGAAAAATGGTACCAGACCCAGAACATTTGAAACCAGAATAAAGAGAAACAGGGTTCCTATCAGAGGTAAAAACCGCTTGGCCGGTCGATGAGTTATCTCTTCGATATGATCAACCATGCCCTGCACCAGAACTTCCAACAAATTCTGACCGGCGGAAATGGTTGTGGAACTGGTCAGACGCCGGGTAATCCACCAGCTGCCCCCGGTCATGAGCAGCATAATGAGCCAAGTAAACAAGAGGGTGGCATTGATCTGTCCCCAGCCCCAATCAAGCAGGATATAGAGATCCGGTGAATATTTCATGATGTTTGCAAAGGCTCCGGCCGGATTCGTTTTACGGAGAGAAAACGGACTATGGTAAAGCCTGTTGCCAGGGCCAGGATGCGCCGCCAGTCTCCAGCCCCGAGAAACCAGAAACCGGCCATCGCCATGGTCATACGCATCATAAAGCTGACTCCCAGCCAAAGACCCCATGATTTGGCTCTCGTCAATTTGTTCAGGGTCAGCCAGAGGCCGCCGAAATAGAGTACGCCGATAATTGCACCGGCACATATCATAGCTAATATTACGGAGACGTTCATCACTTTTTTCCTCCTTTTGTAACTATTCAGTTAACCCGCAAATTCAGGGTACACAATCCCGATTTCCTACGGAGAATCGGGTTATGTCCCCAGAATTTTCTGAGAAATACCAAAACAAGGTACTTTTTTGCTTACGCTGAATAGTTACTCTCCCTCTTTATTAATCCAGCGCCAGGCCACCAGACAGCCGCCGGCCATCCCGATCAAGAGGCCGGTAAGCGTCCAGGATATGGAGTCCTGGTGTAATTTGTCGAGCCAGCGTCCGAGAAATGTGCCAATCACGGTGGGGATAGCAATGGCCCAGCCCACAGTACCGAACATTCCAAGGCCAAAAAAAAGCGAACCCTGCTTTTCTTTGGCGGCTTGTAGACGTTTATCAACTTTATGGCGAATAATTTCAGGCAGATGCTCCTGGTGTTTTTCCGGCATCTCCTGTTACCCCTTCCCTAACTCGGTAAAACGCCGGATAACGCCGTATTCTAAACCAAGCAGGGCACTGCGAGCCTTTTTCTCCATATCATCAATCTCCTTAAACTGCTCTTCTACGACTTGGTGCAATTGACTTATATCTGCTCCCTCAATCGCGTTGCGGCAGGAGATTTGTACCGATGAACCAATTTTTACCAAGGTGCCGTGATCCACTGCAAAAATATGTTCCCGGTTTCCGCTTGTCAGTTGCATGATCCCCGGCACCAGTACCGAGACATAATCGATATGGGCCGGTAACAGGGTAAAATGTCCCTCCAAACCTTCGGCTTTGAGCTTGCTCACTTCGTGGTGCTGAGCGCCGATTTTATCCGGTAGGATCAGGGTGACCTGCATCATCTTTTTTTAACCTCATCAATGGCTCCGATCATGTAAAGGTCATTTTCCGCTGCATCCAGATACTCACCATCGAGAATGCGTCGGCAGCCATCCAGGGTGTCGGTCAGTTTAACTAAACGACCCGTTTTACCGGTAAAACGGGAGGTGCTAAAAAAGGGCTGGGTGAGAAAACGTTCAAGACGGCGGGCAATGGCCACGGTTTGTCGATCGCTTTCCGAGAGTTCCTCAAGACCGAGCATCGCAATAATATCTTTAAGATCTTCATATTCGGCAAAAATCTTGCGCACCTGATGGTTGATTCGGTAATGATCCTCTGAAACAATCTCCGGGGTCAGCATGTTTGAAGTAGAGACCAGGGGATCCATAGCCGGGTAAAGTCCCTGGCTGGCCCGCTTACGGGACAATACTACCGAGGCCGAAAGATGAGAAAAGGTATGAGATGCGGCCGGATCGGTAAAGTCATCGGCCGGAACATAGACCGCCTGGACCGAGGTAATGGAGCCCTTTTTGGTCGAACATATTCGTTCTTCAAGTTCCGCCAGCTCGGTGGCCAGGGTCGGCTGATAGCCGACATGGGAGGGGATATAGCCCATGAGACCGGAAACTTCACTCCCGGCCTGAATAAAACGGAAAATATTATCAATCAGGAGCAGAACATCCTTTTTTTGCGAATCCCTAAAATATTCGGCCAGGGTAAGGGCCGCGTGACCGACCTTAAAACGGGCGCCGGATGGCTCATTCATCTGGGCAAAGACCATGACCGTCTTGTCCAGTACCCCGGCCGTATCCATTTCCCGATAAAGCTCTTCCGCTTCCCGGCAGCGCTCGCCAATGCCGCAGAAGAGACTCACGCCCTCTTGACGACCGGCAATATTATTGATAAGTTCTGTAATAATAATGGTCTTGCCGACCCCGGCCCCACCGAACAGACCGGCTTTACCACCCTTTTCCAAAGGGGCCAGGAGATCAATGATTTTGATTCCGGTTTCAATGATTTCCGGAGTCACGGTGCGTTGACTGAGCGGTGGCGGGGTGGCATAGATGGGACGGAGTTCTACCCCCTTCAGAGCTTTCCTCTGATCAATGACCTCGCCAAAGACATTAAGCATTCGGCCAAGTAAGGCCGGGCCCACCGGCATGGAGAGGGGTTTCCCTTCGCTGATTACCGGTTGGCTGCGTTTTAAACCGGCCACCGGGGTCAGGGCAATAGCCCGAACCGTAGTTTCTGAAAGATGACCGGCCACCTCCAGCATTATGGCATCTCTGTCCTTGGACTCAATCAGGAGTAGAGCCTGTATGGGAGGCAGGGGCGGCGTAAAGATGACATCGACAATCGAGCCGTTTACCGCCACAACTCGGCCCTGATATTTTTTCGGTTCAGCAACTTTCATTCGCGTCCTCGTTAGGAGACTGTCACTTTCCAATCAAGTTTTACACATCACAAAGTTGATGCATTCGTAAAAAGTCATGGGATGGCTAAGTAAAAATTTCGATAGACAAGATGTTGTGGTTTTCCAGGCGCGAGACCATACATGTAGTATGTCGAGTGTCTGGAAAACCTCAACAACGCAGGATATCGGAACTTTTTACGACGCCACAAAGTTCTTTACGAAAAATATTGTTCAATGTCGTCCTGCCGGCCGACAACCACCAGGCAATCATCCAACATCAAGGTGATATCAGGGCTGGTAATTATCTTTGGCTGATGACCTTTTCTTTTAAGGATCAATGCGGTGATATGGTGTTTTTGACGCAGATTAAGTTCCTCCAGGGTTTTTCCGGCCAGTTCGTGATCAACATGAATCTCCGTCAGATTTATCTCTTCGTCCAGTTCCAGAAATTCCATGATGTTAGGCACGGCGATTCGTGCCGCCAGATGGGCAGCGCTCTGTTTTTCCGGGAGAATGACCTCGTCGGCGCCGATTCTAAGCAGAATTTCCTGTTGAATTTCCGTGGTTGCCCGGGCAATAATATACTGCGCCGCCATCTTTTTCAGGTAGGTAAGGCCGATAATCTGCTCTTCAAAATTTCCTCCGAGCCCGAGGATAATCATATTAAATTTTGTGACATCCAGTTCCCGTAAAGCGTCCTCATCGGTAACATCGGCCACCATGGCGGCGGAAACCTGATCCTTGATTGCGGCAACCGGCTCCGGGCGAATATCAACGGCCAAGACACTGTGACCTTTCTGTTCCAGGCAAATTGCAACCTCATGGCCAAAAATACCCAGGCCGATGACAACTATCTCTTTTTTCATAGCTTAACCCAAGATAATTTTTTCTTCCGGATAGTCCACATGGCTCATTTCATTTTCTTTAAGCAGGATAATAGCCAGTACTGCAGGGCCAATGCGACCGATAAACATGACAGCTATCAGCACACTTTTCCCCAATACACCCCATTCTCCGGTTGCCCCCAGGGAAAGACCGACCGTGCCCAGAGCGGAGGTTATTTCAAAAAGGGTGATAACAAAAGATGCTTGTTCAAAGTATAACAGGACAAGACAACCCAGAGCAAGAAATAACAGGTAAAAAGCAATCATCGTAAAAGCGCGGAGAATGGTGTTGATGGACAGTTTGCGGCCATAAATTACTATTTTTCGGCGACCGCGTACAACCTGATAACAGGTGAGCATAACCACAAAAAAGGTGGTGATCTTGATCCCACCTCCAGTGGAACCCGGGGCCGTACCAATGATCATTAAAACAATCAGGATGAGGAGGCTGGCAGGCTGCAGGGCGGCAAGGTTGACAGTATTAAAACCGGCGGTTCTGGCCGTAACCGACTGAAAGAGAGCATCAATGACGGACATGCCCGGATATTCAAAAAAAAGCAAGGCTGCGGCTCCCGCAACAATAATACCGGGAGTCAGCAACAGAACCATTTTTGTATAGAGAGTGATACGATCCTTTTTTTTGACATATTCCCAGAGGTCAAAGATGACATAATAGCCGAGCCCGCCGGTAATAATGAGCATCATAACGCTACCTTTAATCAACATGTTGCTGCCGATAAGACTATCGTCCAAAGGAGAGAAACCGGCATTGCAAAAAGCGGAAATTGTGTGAAAAATACCCTGGTAGAGGCTTTCGTCCATGGTTAAACCCTGTCGGCGGAAACCGATAAAGAGCAGAATAAATCCGACCAATTCCATGGTAAAGGTATAAATGACCACGGTTCTCAGGATACCTCTTCCTTCACGCAAGGAGTTTGATGAACTCAGCTGGGAAGCATCGACCCGCATACGCAGATCAAGATCCCCCCGGAAAAACAGGATAAGACTTGAGGTGAGGGTCATGATGCCGATTGCTCCAAGCTGGATAAGAACCAGCAGGACAAGTTGGCCGGGGAGATTAAAACCCGAAGTCGGCACGGTGGTCAGACCGGTAACGCACACTGCCGAGGTACTGGTGAAAACGGCGTCAAGCGGACAGAGGCTGGCGGCGTGATGGACAAAGGGTAATTGCAGCAAAATGACACCCAAAGCAATCAACAGGGAAAAGGTCAGAAAAATAGCAAGTTCTGGTGATATTTTTTTCAGTTTATCGCCTCGTAAAAACAACCGCTCAATCCTGATGTTTTTCAGGCTCAGCGGCTTTCATTGTTTAAGAACTCTTCTGGAACAAAGAGTTAAAATATCGACCAGGGTAAGATCGCCGATCAAGCACTCCTGATCATCCAAGACGGGAATCTCTTTAATATTTGCCGCAAGCATTCGTTCAAGGACAGGTTCAATGGTTATTGCGTATACTCATAAGCTTTGTTACATCCTTCCGCTTCTTATAATCGATATCAGGAGCCAGAATCCCATAAAACCGGCAATAAGAAAACCGGTCAATCCGATAATTGGTATTTCATGCCACTTGGGCGGGATACCGGAAAGCACAATAAGGCTTGAGCCAATCACTAAGGAGGCCAGGACAATGGCAAAGGAAAGCCGGTTACTGATACGATCGTGGGTAGCGAGCATCGGTTCCAGACCACGGTGCTCAAATTCCATTTTTACTTTGCCCTGCCTGGCCAACTTGAGAATTGTCCGAATTTCACCGGGGATATCCTTTAAAAGGTGAAGAAATTCGGTGCCGGAACTGGTCACATCTTTGGCAATTCGGCGGGGATGAAGGCGGTTTAATTGAATACGCTGAATAAACGGAGCGGCCTGTTCTATAACATCCAAATCCGGATCAAGCACCCGGCCAAGGCCTTCCACCGTACTTAAAGCCTTGAACATCAAAAACAGGTCTGGTGGTATACAGAGACGATGTCTGGTCGTCAGCTGCAGCAGTTGATGCAACATCGCCCCCAAGGCCAAATCTTTTAGGGGACGGTAGCAATGTTGATCCATAAACTCGGCCACATCTCTTTCCAATTCGGGATAATCCGGCCCTTCATCTGAAAGAGTAAGTTTAAGCAGGGCTTGGGCTGCCTCTCTCTCATTCCGATGGACAATACTCATGATCAGGTCGGCGAAATTTTCCCGCATTTCCAGATCGAGCCTCCCCATCATGCCGAAATCTATATAGCAGATAACATTACCAGGCATGATAAAGATGTTACCCGGATGCGGATCGGCATGAAAAAAACCATGGACAAAGATCTGTCTCATGATCAGGACGAGACCGAGTCGGGCAATCTCTTTTCGATCCAACCCCGCTTTTTCCAGCTCGTCAATAGCGGAAGCTTTAATCCCATAGATATGTTCCATGGTCAGCACTCGTGAGGTTGTAACTTCGCGATAGACCTGCGGCACATAAACTGCGGGCTCTTCCTCAAGCTGTCGGGCAAATCTCTCCGTGTGAGCCGCTTCCAGGGTATAGTCCAGCTCCTTCTCCAAAGTCCGGGCAAACTCTTCGACAACTCTGGTGGGACGCTGAACCTCCCAGCCTTCCAGATGACGCTCCATCAACTCTGCCAGGTGCATCATGATCTCCAGATCCACTTCAATATTACTGTGGATACCGGGACGCTGAATTTTGACAACTACATCTGTGCCATCAAGCATTTTCGCTTGGTGAACTTGACCGATAGAGGCCGCCGCCAGAGGCTGTTCATCGAAACTTGAAAAAACCTGTTCGATTGGTTTCTGAAGCTCCTTTTGGATAACAACTCCAACCTCCCGATAGGAGAACGGCGAGACATCATCCTGAAGTTTTTCCAGCTCCTGCATAAACTCAACCGGCAAGAGGTCAGGACGGGTGGAGAGGATCTGCCCCAGCTTAAGAAAGCTGGGGCCCAGCTCTTCCAAAACCATCCTCACTCGAACCGCACGGGAGAGCGTTTCGATTCTCTCCCGGCGTTTACGAGAGACCATCTGCAACCCGATCTCCAGATAGTATTCGATATTAAGTGCGTCAACCAGATCGCCAAAACCGTACTTGAAAATCACGGTAAGAATTTGCCGGTAACGCTGCATATGACGGTAAGTACGCCCGACACTGCCAATTTTAAAAAACGTCAAACTATTATCTCCCAGAGGAATTCAGATTATTGATCGTCCTTTCCCTTGTTAAGAGCATCTTTGGCCCCCTGCAACATCCCGGAGATGGCCCCTTTTGCAACATCAACAGATCTCTGGCCCAGCTCTCTTGCCTCTTCGGCTATGATGCTTGTCATTTTGCCGGCAGCTTCGACGGTTGTTTGGGTAACCTCTTTTCCCGCCTTCTTCAGTTTTTGGGCAACTTCCCCCACGGCCTGACTGCTCTTTTCCCTAAGTACTGAAGATGTTTTTTCGGTATTTTCAACGAGTTCGGTTAATATGGATTTTGCCGCATCTCCAGAGTTTTTGGCGACCCTGAGAACCGTCTCGGCAAAAAGCTCTTCGATGGCCTCAAGGTCTTCTTTTGTCCGGGTCAAGTCATCATGGAGAAATTCTTTGCTGCTGTCGCCAACCGATTCCACGGCCGCTGCAATTCCTTTTTGCGCTCCTTCAAAGGCGCCATGAGCAACAATTTTGACCTCCTTGCCCATCTCTTCGGCTCCTTCAACTGCGCCGGAAATGACTTTTTCAACAATTTCCTTCATTCTATCCGCTCTAAACTTGCCCTCTTTCAGGGCTTTTTCAGTTGCCTCGCTGCTAATATGGGTCACGGTCTCTTTTACATCTTTGCCGGTCTCAACCGCATGTTTGACCGCCTCTTTAACCGTCTCCCTGGTCAAACCCAGGAGTTCCGCACTATTCAATTTGATATCGGTTGAGACAGATTCGATCCGTTCCCGGACTTCATCGGAAAATATCTCACCCGCCTCTTTTGCTCCAAGAAAAGCCTCCCGGACAGTTTGAGCCAGTTCAGCTTTTTCCGCCACCAATTTTTTTTCAAGATCATCAAGCTCTTTTCCGACCGTCTCGATAGTCTGATTTTTCTGGTTGCGAACCCCGGCCAAAGCCCCTTCCAGAGCGGCCTTGATATTGTCCGTTACATCCGCTTCAACGGCCTTCAATCCTTCCACCGTAACCGACAAGGCATCCTTGACGATAGGTCGGATCTCCTCGGCTCCACCTTTACCCTCGGCTACGGCATCAGAGACTGCCTGCCTGACAATTTCATAAATCTTTTCCGAGGTAAGCGTCCCACTATCTTTGACTTTCTTCAATTCTTCCGCGATCCGATCCTGCATTTGATTTTTCGACATGATTTGTACCTCCCTTTCAAATTTCAGGTGCCTACTAAGCCACCGGTTTTAAGCGTAATTACTACTTTGCCATACCCTTATGTCTATGGGCCATTTTCATGTGTTTATCAATTTCCTCATGATTTGACATTCTTATTTTCATCTTTATAAAAGGCTGTTTTTGCGCCTTTCCACATACCGGTAGCTGCCCCCTTGGACACGGTCAGGAGCCGCGCTCCCAACTCTTTTGCCTCTTCGCCCAAAGCGTGAGCTGCCTTGTCGCCGACTTCACTGGTTTTCAGCACCATTTCACTGCCCAAATCTTTTAATTGATCGGCAACCGTATGCGAGGCGGCAACCGCTTTCTCACGCAAAACGGAACCGGCTTTTTTTGCATCATCCGCCAGTTCATGTAACATATCCCCGGCCACTTCGCCGGAGCTGTCGGCGACCTTACGCAGGGTCTCAACGAAGAGGTCACCGACCGTTTCCAGATCCTCTTTGGTCTGCTCCAGATCATCGACCGCAAACTCTTTCACGCTTTTGCCCGCTTTGGCGATGCTTTTTCGAGTTTGTCCGACGATGTCAGTCAGCCCCTGACGCACCCCTTCGACAGCCGCACTCGAAGTCTCCGAGATATGGCTGCCCTGTTCTTCCGCCGCTTCCACGGCGGCGGAAAGCACTGTTTCAGAAATTTTACGAACCCTCTCAGCGGAAAAACGAGTTTCCGCCAAGGCATTGACAGTCGCGTTCCGGGTCACATTAACAACGGTCTTTTCCACTTCGGTGCCGGTCTCGATGGTCTTGCTGACCGCCTCTTTAACCGTATCCCGAGTCAGGCCAAACAGCTCAGTACTCTTGAGCTTGGCATCGGACAGAGCCGTCTCAATATTTATTTTTACCTCTCCGGTGAAGTTGTCTGCGGCTTCTCTCGCACCATCAAAAGCCTCATTCAGCCCTCCAGCCAATTTCGCCGCTTCTTCCCACAATCGTTTTTTAGCCCGAGTCAGCTCCTTATGCGTAGTATCCAGCACCTGCAACTCAACCTGTTTGGCACCGTCCACCACACCGTGCAACGCGGCAGAAATTTTTTCCTCGCCGGCATCTTCAATCTCCACCAGAGACTGGATCGTAACGGTTACCGACTCCTTTGAGATTTCACGCATTTTTTTTGCATCAGCCTTCAATCTTTGCGCATTTTCTGCGACTTCATCACGAGTAATCTCATAGACATGATGTGCGGTCAGTTCACCGCTTTCCTTAGCTTTCTTAATACTCCCAATAAGTTGCTGTTTCATTTCTTGTAACATGGCTACTTACCTTCCTTTTGTTAGCGGTTGCGTTTTTCACACCCCGCAAGGGGAATGAATCAGCCTTTAAAAGAGATTAGTACTCCAAACAAACGCCGAGTAATGTGACCTAAGTCACAATGAACCAAAAAAGTTAGAATTAATCCCGTATTTGTGGTTCGGTTTTTTCCAGTAGCGCCTTGAGATCCAGCAACGTCCAGCGTCCACGGCGACCGGATATGATTTTTTTCTCTTTCCAGTTCAATAAATGACGGGTAACGACCACTCGCACCGAGCCGACCATGGAAGCCATAGTTTCCTGAGACAAGTCATTGATGAGGGGGATTCCCTGGGTCAATTTTTCGGGCACCAGGTGCCGGAGAATGAGCCGCGCCAACCGTACTTCAGTATCATATAGTGATAGATCGACAACCTGATCTGCCAACCCATGTATTTGTCGCCCCAGATAGGGAAGGAAAACCCGGTTAAAATCCGGGTGCTGATCTATCCATTCTCTGGCCTGTTGAACAGTTGTAGAAAGAACCTCCAGATCATCCAGAGCCGTGGCCACGGCGTCATGCCACTCGCCATCCAGCAGGCTGATGAGATCAAAAGCATCACCCGGGCCGAGCAGGAACAAGATGTGCTCTCTTCCACTGTCCGGATTGTAAACAGAAACTTTGGCCCGACCACTGACAATGACATAAAGACGGTCTGCAGCTTGTTTCGGTGAAATGGCGGTTTCACCTTTAGCAAAAGTCTCGTAATGTAATATCCGTAGCATATCCCGCAAGACGATATCGTCCAGGCCACCAAACAGTGGTGATTGTTCAAACACTTCCAGGCAGTGAATATAATGTGGGGAATCAGGTTGCATTAACTTTTTCCTCTTTCTTGTAGGGCACTAATAACAAATTAATTTCTGATTTCTGTTTTCAAGGTAATGGGGTAGGGTACGGTTCACAGTTTTCAAGATACCTGCCGTCGCAACTCTTCCAACTCTTCGAGTAAATCTAAAGCCAGAGCCGCACCCGCCAGGTTGACTTGGAGGTCACGAATTAAACGCTGGGCGGTCTGTACTCGATGAATTTCCCGCAAGCCGAAACGCCACTGGCTGGGAGAGGATCCGGTCGGCACAATCATACCCTCATCAACCATCTCCAGGATAAGATCCGTACTCTGGCTACAGAGATCACTTAATTCCCGGAGCGTGTAATTGGTATTTTCATCAAGCAGGATGGAGGTGTAAATCGTCATTTGCTTTTTCATTTTTAGTACCTTACAGGTTGTTTTCTTGTTTTTTAACAAGAAAACGTTCTGATAAGAGTTACTTATTTGCGGGCCGATAAAGCTCGTTTGGGTTGCGGGATATATTCCCGCATCAGTATCCTTTCAGAGATTTGCGGGGATCCATCGGCATGGTTTCCGCCATATTTCGATAGACCTCTTTTTCCTTATCCGTTTTCGCTTCCGGGATAACTATTTGCAGGGTGACAATTTGATCGCCGGTATGGCTGGGACTGCAGAGACCACGACCTTTTAAACGCAACTTATTGTCACTTTGAGAGCCCGCAGGGATATTTAATTTAACAGTTCCGCTCAAGGTAGGACACTCAACCGTAGCGCCCAGGGCTGCCTCCCAGGGGGTGACCGGAAGTGTCAGGTGAATATTACGTTTGTCAGCTCTGAAAAGGGGATTTTTCTCAAACGAGATTTCCAGATAAAGATCTCCGTGGGTAGCGCCACCGAGATCCGGCATGCCTTGGCCCTGAAGTCTTATTTTCTGGCCTTCAGTTACCCCTTTTGGAATGGTAACGGAAATGGAGTTATGACGGTTGATCAATTGCCCCTGATCATTGATTTCCGGTTTGGTCAGGGT